>JAIWFK010000208.1:0-2042 GCA_048631695.1 Calditrichales bacterium | reverse complement strand
ATCTGTAATTATTCCCGGTGTAAGAAGCAATAAACCGCCGGCAAGAATTAAGGCTCCATCAAAGAGCTCATTGGCAGGTATGATTCCACTCTCTATATTGCTGCGAATTTTCGAAAGTGTTGACAAGCCTTGATATCTTGCCAGAATAGCACCGACTATACCAGTTACCACTACGATGAGCATGGTGTACAGGGCGCCTATAATGGTACCTAAGTAAATAAGAATTGCCAGCTCGACGAGCGGCACAATAGTAAATAACAGAATAAGCCTTAAAAGCATCGTACTGCGGTTACTCCCTATCGCTCCTTTTTGTCATCGATTTTTCACGACGTTTCATTTAGTCACCGTTTACTATAGGTAAGAGTGGCTGAAGTTACGTCTTTTGTCAAGAGGCATAGTCACGGTAAGACCAAACGCATAGGCTGTAGCATAAAGTGGGTCTTGTAACGGTCGGAGTTTATTTATATAAAGTAAGAGATTTGTGTTTACAAAGCCCGTTATCTAGACTAGAATAGAGAGGGCTGGGGCAGTATGTTCCGTGTTGTGAGGCCTCTCACCGTGTCAGTGGTTGGTTAATAACTACAATCCGTGAATATAGTACCCTGTACAAAGTTATGCCCACTATAAAAATATTGTAAGGAGGTTTGAGATGGCAGACTTGGGAGACTATAGCGGCCCGTATAAACCAGATTTAAAACTTGAGGATTTCTCTAAAGCAGCGCTCATTAGATTATATGAAGCTGCATGTAAGGACTATCTGGGAATCGATGGAATTTGGCTGGCCGAAATTAGGCAAAAGTATGGGGAAAAAGTAGCTTTCGAGCATGATGTGGCGATTTGGGAAGGGGGCACTAAGGGTGAAGTACGCCGCACTCGCGAGGCTTTGAATATCTGGGGAGATGACGTAGAATCGGTTATGAAATATATCCAGACAAGTGCATCGCTGGGGGGACTATTCCATATAGATACCGAATTGATAGATAAAAATCATGGCAGATACACTATCACCAAGTGTCATGCTCTTGACTATTTTGAGAAACATAAAGATGAGACGTTATTGAAGCAGGCGTGTGATGGGCTGTGCATACCTTATAATCAGAGATCGGCTGACTGGTTCAATCCTAAGATAAAGTGGACAGCGGTCAAGCTACCGCCCCGCAAGAGCAAAGACGAGCCAGCATGTGTCTGGGATATTACGCTGGAGGAGTAGAGGGCAGCAGGAGAATACATTAGCGATATTAGGATTGACGTGCGGTTGCCTGCTTCAGACAGTATTAGGCATTTGGCGTTTTTATAATTGCGAAGGGTCCAAGAGACATCCTTCTATCCTGGTGAAGGTGATTTCCCTTTAGTAATTCATCTAAACCGCCCTGCTTAACATAATCATTGAAACATCTCCAATGGTCCCTACCTGCAATAAACTCTATTGCTTTCACCGCAGTGGAAACTGGAATTCGCGGTAAAGGCATCTTATAATCAACAAAAATCAGGTTGCCTTCAATCTTTACTACTCTTTTCATTTCCGAGATTACCATATCTCTATCTACCCTTTCTTTCTCATGCAGTGACATTGAGATGGAGGCATAATCAAACATGTTCTCGTCGAACGGTAAGTTCAGTGCGTTTGCTGTTTGAAAGGAGACATATCTGAAATTGTGTTTCCCCCTTTTATTTTCGGCCACTTCTATCACACGAGGATTCAAATCGATCCCATCGGCGATAATACCCCTCTTCGCATAATGAAGTACAAGGGCTCCTGTACCGCAACATACATCTAATGCCCTATCCCCCGGCTTCATTCCAGCAAACTCAGGAATCTGAATCCTGATATTGCGCATTAGAGGTTCAATAATCCTGTTCAGGACCCACGGTACACACCGGGAGTTTTCGACCATAATAACCGCCGTATCTTTATAGACTCTTCTACTTGAGACTGCTGGAAAAATCTCAATCAATCCCTAAAACCCCCTGGTCTTAGGGGGGCTTGTGAAGCTGGGAGACACCCCAGGCCCTCAGCAGGAAGTATGCTGTATCTCTTTTTA
>JAIWFK010000207.1:0-2051 GCA_048631695.1 Calditrichales bacterium | reverse complement strand
ATAGCGTCAGCACCAGTTTCAAAAGTAGTTCTAGTTAGCGAAACATCTTCTAGGTGCTCCCTCTGGCAAGCCGCTTGGTACAGGGTTTCCCAATTATCTGGCCTATAATCCATTTTAAGCCTTCCTTACAAGCCACGCATTCATCGCATAGCTTCAGCGATTCCGATAGCTCGGTCAAAATCTCATTATACCACAGTGGGGAGGTGAGAGGTAGATGAGATATTCAAGTCTAGGCAAAATGTGGGCTGATGGCAGATTAAGCCTAATTATAAAGCTTTCAGAATCTTGGTATAAACATCCAGGTTCTTGCCTATGATTACAAGTAAAGCTATCGTCTTTTGTCCACCCTCTATCGAATAGTTGGTTTTTCGTGATATACTGTAGGGCATGAAAGGAAAGGACTTACTTTCTATATCTGACCTCAGCGGTGAGGATATTCGCTGGCTCATTTCCGATTCTGTAGATATGAAAGCCAAGGGCTGGCTTTCTCTGCTTAGTGGAAAGACACTAGCCATTATGTTTGAGAAGCCGTCACTACGGACCCGAGTTAGCTTTGAGATAGCCATGCGCCAACTCGGTGGTCAAACCGTTTATCTTTCACCGGCGGAGGTTGGACTGGGTGAACGGGAGTCAGTTGCAGATGTCGCCAGGGTGCTTAGTCGCTATGTAGATGCTATTGCCGCCCGTACCTTTTCACACCAGACTTTGGAGACTCTGGCTAAATACTCCAGTGTGCCGGTGATAAATGCCCTGTCTGATTTAGAACACCCGTGCCAGGCTCTAGCTGACCTCCTCACCATTCATGAGATGAAGGGAGCGCTAAACGGCTTAACTCTAGCCTTTGTTGGTGATGGCAACAATGTAGCTCACAGTCTTCTGCTAGCTGCTTCGCTTATCGGAATGAATTTCAGGATTGCTTCACCGACCGACTACACTGTTCAGAATAGAATATTGCACCTGGCTAAAGGCTATGCTATTGATAGTGGTGCTCAAATACTTTGCACTGAAGAACCGCGCCTAGCAGTTAATGGGGCTGATGTAGTTTATACTGATGTGTGGACGAGTATGGGGCAGGAAACTGAAAGTCAAGAGCGACGCCAGATATTTGCTAGCTACCAAGTTAATAGTGAACTGCTGTCTTTAGCCAAAGAAGATGCCATATTGATGCACCCTCTACCAGCACACCGTGGTGAGGAGGTAGCTGAGGATATCCTTGATGTTCCTAATTCAGTAGTTTTTAACCAGGCTGAAAACAGGATGCACTTACAAAAAACTCTGCTAGCGGAAATGCTGGGAGGTCTGGAGATACCGCTGGCTGGTTATCGCTAAGGAATAGAGATTAATGCATATATTGAAGACCATATTAAACTGGGGTTGGTGTCCTATCCTAATAACGGTACTGGCAATGGTTGGTTGCATATATGAATGGCCAATTGGAGCCTTAGCCCCGATTCTAATTATCATCCTGGTCATCGGCTTAACAATGGCGGTAATTGGAGCCAAAGAGAAGGAATTAGAGCATGTATCACTGCAACTCAGGCAATTAGCTGGATATTTTAATCGCCGATTTGCCGGCGCTTCGTCCCTTTCTATCTTCACTATCATAGATAGTCTATTCAATATTGATAATCCCAAATTATGGGATTGGGCACGAGCCTGTGATATGTCACAGCGGATTTTCAATACTTGGTGTGATAGTTTTATGAAAAGGGTAGAAAGCGATATCAGAACTAGAAGATTTGATGTTTACCTTCGCACCTATCTAAATGAGTTGTGGCTGGCAAACAACCATTATTATGATTTTGTAGAGCAGTTTTATGATATAGCGGAGAAGGTTGAGATTCCACGGGAAACAATAGACCAGTATAACCGGTTTGTGGTGGAGTATAATGCCTTTGCCCAGAATTTCAGGGAGAGCATTAGTGAACTCAAGAAATTTGCCAGAACTGAAATTGAGCCCCCCAGTGTGAAGCTAGCCAGGGAATTACTCGAGACAAAACCTCCCCAGACCACGCAGGAGAAAGAGGAGAAACTCCCCAAGACCCCCCAAG
>JAIWFK010000206.1:0-2095 GCA_048631695.1 Calditrichales bacterium | reverse complement strand
GGAGGCATTTGGGGTCTTGGTGCCGGCGCTGGAGCGACATATTTTATCACTTGGCTTAGAATGCTTACTGGATGGGAAGCACTTACTGGTCTTGGGGCTGCACTAATCGTTCTCGGAATAATAGCCTTAATCGGCGGCATTATGACGTTGAAGAGGAAGGTCTGGCCGTTCGCCCTGGCCGGCGCCATCTGTGCCCTGTTCCCCGTCGTTCCGCTAGGGGTAGTGGCGATTATATTTGTCATAATGGGCAGGAAAGCATTTGCCAAGTAGCCCTGATCAGGCTGGGTAATACCCCATCCCCTAAGGTAAGAATCTAGGCCGTCTTCCTTACTCTGCTATTTTGCTGAATTCAAAGGTAGCGGGGGTGTTTGTGTGCTCAAAAAACGGCAGACCAACAAGCATAACTAGATTGGACAGGTAGTAAAGTGCGAATATCAGGATTATTCGGCAGGACACAAAGAGAGGTACCTACTGAGGCGGATACAGTTAGTCATCAGCTACTGCTGAGAGCGGGGATGATCTATCAGGTAGCCGCCGGGATATATTGCTATCTGCCCTTGGCCTGGCGGGCGCTCAGGAAGATAGAAAATATAATCCGTGACGAGATGGATGCCGCCGGCGGTCAGGAACTAATGATGCCTGTTCTCCAGCCTCTTGAGTTGTGGCAGAAAACGGGCCGTGACCAGGCTTTCGGTAAGGGGCTGTTCGTCCTCTATGACCGTAGGGAACGCGGATTATGCTTGGGACCGACCCATGAGGAAGTTATCACCAAGCTGGCCAGTCAATATGTCAAGAGCTATCGTGACCTGCCGCTGCTTCTATATCAACTCCAGACCAAGTTTCGTGACGAACCTCGCCCCAGAGCCGGCCTGCTCCGGGTTCGTGAGTTTACTATGAAGGACCTCTACAGCTTCGATATCGACGAAGACGGATTAAACCAAAGCTACCAAAAGATGCTCCAGGCATACAACAACATTTATGCTCGCTGTGGTCTGCCTGCCCTCCTTGTTGAAGCCGATAGCGGTGCCATCGGTGGCAAGGATTCCCACGAGTTTATGATTATCACTGACTCTGGTGAGGATGAAGTAATTTATTGCTCTAATTGCCAATATACAGCCAATGCCGATAAGGCTCAAAGTATTAAAAATAGATTAGAAGGCGAGGAGCCACTACCTCTGGAAGAGGTTGCCACACCAGGCTTCTATACTATCGAGGAGGTATCAAATTTCCTGAAAGTGCCCCAAAGCCATACCCTTAAAGCAGTATTCTATGTTGCTGATGGCAAGCTAGTCTTTGTGGTTATTAGGGGCGACATTGAGGTAAATGAGGTAAAGCTGAAAAATGTTTTGCACTGTTTTGAGCTTCGCCTGGCTAGTGAAGCCGAGGTAATAGACGCTGGTATAGTAGCTGGCTCAGCGTCTCCGATAGGTATAAGTGGTATAAAGATTATTGCCGATAATTCCATAAACTCAGGAGCAAACTTTGTTAGTGGAGCCAACAAACCAGATACCCACTTCAGAAATGTAAACTACCCCAGGGACTTTACAGTTGATATTGTGGTCGATATAGCCCGGGCTCAAGCCGGGGAAGAATGCCCTAAGTGTGGCAGCAAATTATTATCTAGTCACGGAATTGAGGTAGGACACATCTTCAAACTTGGCATCTTCCTCAGTGAGAAATTGGGGGCATCTTTTATCGACCAAAGCGGAGTATCTCAACCTATTGTTATGGGATGTTATGGTATTGGTCTTGGCAGGTTGTTGGCAGCCGCTATAGAACAGAATCACGATGATAAAGGCATTATCTGGCCATTAGCTATTGCCCCATATCATATCTATCTTTGCCCACTATATATGGAAAACCCTCAAGTGGCAACTACTGCTGAGAACCTCTATGCTGACCTTGAGGCACAGGATCTAGAAGTACTTTTTGACGACCGTAAGGAATCTCCAGGAGTTAAATTTAATGATGCTGACCTTTTAGGGATACCTATCCGGGTTACTGTCAGCCCTCGAACCCTGAAGACTAACAGCGTAGAGATAAAAAAGCGCTCCGAAAAAGAATCTCAGCTTGTGCCGCTAAAGGGAGCAGGCAC
>JAIWFK010000205.1:0-2096 GCA_048631695.1 Calditrichales bacterium | reverse complement strand
GCTTCAAGTGCATGATGAGCTTATCTTTGAGGTGCCTGAGGATGAGCTGGAAGAAATGCGCCAACTCGTTCCCGAAATAATGTCCACTGCTTTGGAGCTTTGCGTTCCCCTAAAGGTGGACATCAAGACCGGCAAAAACTGGGGGGAGATGGGATAAACAGAAATGCCTGAGCTGCCTGAGGTAGAGACGATAAAAAACGAGCTGCAGCCTCATATTGTCGGTCATTGTGTTACTGGCATCACCCTGTTCTGGGAGGGAATAGTGCGACAGCCCTCAGTGGAAGAATTCCGCTCCCATCTGCTAGGGCAAAAGATAACCGGGGTGGCTCGGCGGGGTAAATATCTCATCCTTAGTTTAACCAGCGGTGAGGCACTGGTTATCCATCTAAAAATGACTGGCTCGTTACTGTTAAAGTCAGCTTCGGCAGAGCCTGATAAATATATACGCGCCATAATCTACCTGGATAAAGAAATTGGGCTTTACTTCCGTGACCCACGCAAGCTGGGGGTGATGTGGCTGGTGGAGGATACCAATTCTATTATAGGTAAGCTTGGTCCTGAGCCTTTAGAATCCAGCTTTACCCCTCAAATCCTGGCTCAGCGCTTGACTAAACGCACAGCTCCGATAAAGGCTCTTCTCTGCGACCAGGGTTTTATTGCTGGCGTAGGCAATATGTATGCTGATGAAGCCCTGTTTGCTGCCAGAGTCCACCCACTAAGGTCAGGGGGTAGCCTGTCACGTGGTGAGATAAAACGTCTTCATAGTGCCATTCAGCAGGTGTTATGGTCAGCCATTGGTAATAAAGGGGCAAGCGTGGATACCTACTTCCGCCCCAGCGGTGAATTGGGGACAGCCCACTCTCAGTTTCAGGTTGCCCACCGCCTTAGTGGTAAGTTCTGTCCTGTTTGTGGCACACTCATTGAGCGCGTAGTTGTCCGCAACCGTGGCACCTATTTCTGCCCCAAGTGCCAGCCAGAGAAACCGCCAGCACCCAGGTAAAATCCGGGATGCGAATATATTGTAAAACGGGTTGGTTTGTTATTATCTTGACATGCGCTCATAAACTCATCTAAACCACGGCCTATTTGAACCCATACCTCTACAATACCACTCCCCTCATGGTCTTTGCTTAAAACGTCGTGCGACTTTGGGAACAATTCACAATATTCATGTATCAGGTTGGCAGTTACAATATTTATAGTAATAATCGACACGCTGATAAGATATTCCTCCTCTCTCTTTCTGAAAGCTTGTGTAAGTTGACGAATACTCAGGCTACTGGAGTGAGCAGTCCCAGATAGAAGGCTATATACATGCAAGGCCAGCACCTCACTCAAGCCAGCATCAGTAGCAATATCATGCCAAGATACCTTTCCTTCGCCACTAGGTTTCCATTTCCATTCACCTTTACCCGAGAACATCTGCGCTTTTTGTCTCTGAGTAAGGCTTTGAAAAGTTGCGTTTGACTCCAAATTGTCGCGGATATTATCAAGCTCTTTCTTATCCTCCGCTATCTTTTGGTTATGTTTACTGGTAATTACAGGTAAACTTTGCCTCTCCGCAAATCCTGCTGCTTTATATGCCCAATATCTATAATCCTTCGCCTCTTTTGTCTGGGGGGCATACAACACGTAATGAAAGATTAAGAATGCTTCAATTGCTGCTCGTGTGAGCACGTCGACAGACCCTGCATCAATTACCCTTATTGTTCCTGATGGGAAGTCTGAAATATTTATACCGCGTGATACAACTAGCGCGATGATAGTATGCTTAAAGTATTTATTAGCTAGACCTTCCGCGTACCCGTATCTGTCATCGTCGCCCATCGAGGAATCCTTGTTCGCATCGATGACTCGGGCAAGCAGATCTAGTAACTTCAGGCATTCTTGCTTATAGTCTGCCTCTATCTGTGCCATATCCTACTCCCTCCCTAACATTATAAACCTATTCACTAGGGTATCTAAGAGGGGATGCCCCCTCTTTATTTAATCTCCCCCCTCGCCTTTGAAGTGAAGGAGAGGGGGATAAAGGGGGTGAGGTAGTTAACTAAATGATACCATAAATCTATAATTAGCTTTGGGCTTGAGTATATGAT
>JAIWFK010000204.1:0-2180 GCA_048631695.1 Calditrichales bacterium | reverse complement strand
CGGGGAAATGAGGCAGATAGTTAAACTGTGGCATGAGGTGAACGCATTACAGACACAAATGTAGTCAATCGCTAACAAAGCCCTTAAGTCTGGTGATATCTTATACCCCTGCATGTTTTGTAAGCATCTATGGAAGTGAATTGTTTTACTTAGTAGTCATGGGGTTCATAGTGGATTCTACAATCTAAAGATTTTGCGTATCATATAGTAACAATTAGATGAAATGTGACGTAGAAAAGGGCTGGATATTCCGTTCGTAAAAATATCCAGCCCATATTTAATCTTTATATTGTAATCAGTGTTATGTCTTACCAATTCTGAACATCTTTGTGCCACAGGTGGGACATATACCCTGAGTTGCAGGCCTGCCATTCTTCATAGTTATGCTTCTAGCATCCTTCATTTCCCTTTTGGCCTTACATTTCATACAATATGCTTGCATTGTCATCTACCTCCTTTTTGATTATTAACGATAAACTACTTATCCATGTGATGTCAATAATCTTCCTAAATCGCACATTCTGGCTATTTGGTACCCAACAATTAGATGAATTGTTCAGTGGGTTACATGCTGGCTTTTAGTTTGACTCACAACCTTAACTTAAGTCTCGGTGGTACTCTTCGCTTTCTCAAACTCTCGTTTCATCCTCTCAAGTTCTATAGAAAGCCGCTCCCATTCCTCAGTAAGCGAGTTTATGGACTCCTTCAATCTGCGATGCTTCTCTATAGTCGCGATAACCTGTGCACTATGCCCATAATGCTCTTCATCGGAAAACAAGCTCTCGACTTCTCTAAGCTGTGCCTCAAGCTCCGAAAGCTCAGCCTCGATTTCAGCTATTCGCTTTCTAGTGGGGGCACTCTCCCGGTAATACTTATTCCTTAGTTCCCCCTCGATTAGCTTACGCTGGCGCAGTCTATTATTTGTCGCACTTTTTCCTATAGCTAAGGACATCGGCACTTCGGAAATCTCTGAAACTCCTTGTCCCAAAGACTCCTTCCAATTGAGATAGTCATCATAATTTCCGGTTAATACCTGTAGGTTGCCATCCCTTATCTCGATGATCTTATTTGCAATCTGGCGAATTAGCGTCCGGTCGTGGGTGATGAAACAAAGGCTCCCGCGATAGGCTTCAAGGGCATCTGCCAGTATCTCCCGTGAGGCAATATCAAGATGGTTAGTAGGCTCATCCATCAGCAAGAAATTGGCCGATTGAATCAACATCTTGGTTAGCACCAAGCGGCTCTTCTCACCCCCAGAAAGGACGGATATCTTTTTATAGACATCATCACCGCTGAAGAGAAAGGCGCCGAGAATCCCCCTCAGTTTCTGTTCTGGTTCATCTGGAGCTACGCTCTGCAGCTCAGTAAGTATATTATTTGTTGGATCGAGAAGCTCAAGCTGGTACTGGGCATAATAGGCAGTGATGACATTATGTCCTAATTTACGCTCGCCCTTCTCGAAAGGAAGCACTCCGGCCAGGATCTTGAGCAGGGTCGTTTTACCGGCACCATTGGGGCCCACCAGGGCTACCCTATCTCCACGATTAAGAACCAGATTAAGGTCGCGGTAAACGACATTTGCATCGTAAGACTTGAGGATATGATTGAGGGTGATAACCCTCTCTCCGCTCCGTACCGGTTCGGGGAAGGAGAATTGCATTTTCCTGGTCGCCCTGGGGATTACCACCCTTTCCATCTTTGTCAGCTGTTTCATTCGGCTCTGAACCTGAGTTGCCTTGGTATTCTTAGCACGGAATCGTTCGATGAAGCGCATCTCCTTTTTTATCTTGAGATTCTGTCTTTTGGCCGTAGCTTCCGTAACCTCAATTTCTTTCTTTCTGGCTATAACGAAACTATCGTAATTGCCACGGTGAAAGATGCACTTACCTTGCTCGATGGCAAGCACTTTGCTTACCACTCGATTCAAGAATGCCCGGTCGTGCGAAACGACCAGGACCGCCCCACGATAGCTTCCCAGGTAACGCTCAAACCAAATACAGGACTCCAGATCGAGATGGTTTGTCGGCTCATCAAGCAGGAGCACATCAGGGGAAAGAAGAAGAAGTTTGGCCAGCGCAGCCCGCATCAGCCACCCACCGCTGAAGTCAGTTAGAGGACGATGGAAGTCAGACTTCGCAAACCCCAACCCGGAAAGGACCGCCTCAGCCTCATGTTCGGCG
>JAIWFK010000203.1:0-2190 GCA_048631695.1 Calditrichales bacterium | reverse complement strand
TGGAGACTCTTCTCAAAAGGTACATAGAAGTCTTGAACTACATTTACCCAATCCTTGTTTTTATGAGCAATTTCATCCAATTCCTCCTCCATATGAGCGGTAAACTCAATGTCAACAATGTCAGGGAAATGCTTAGTAAGTAAGTCATTAACCACGATTCCTAGTTCGGTGGGCTGAAAGCTTCCATTAGTTTTAGCAACATAGTCTCGCTCCTGGATTGTGGACAGAATAGGGGCGTAGGTGCTGGGACGTCCTATACCCCATTGCTCTAACATCTTAATCAAGGTAGCTTCAGTAAAGCGGGGTGGGGGCTGGGTAAAATGCTGCTCAGGGAAAAGGTCTATAAGAGCAAGCTCATCACCCTTATCCAACCGGGGGAGTATCGAGCTCTTCTCCTCTTCCTTATTCTCATCTTTAGTCTCAGTATAAAGAATAGTGAAACCAGGAAAGCTGATAATAGAGCTGGAGGTTCTTAGCAGGTAATCAGCTATGAAATCTAAGCATTTGGCTTTAATGTCAATGGTGGTATTATCTAATAAAGCGGCTGACATCTGGCTAGCCACCATTCTTTTCCAGATAAGCTGGTATAGCTTAAATTGAGCCGTGGTAAGATATTGTTTAATTAATGATGGCTCCCGGTAGATTTTGGTAGGACGAATAGCCTCATGCGCTTCTTGCGCCCCTTTTACTACTCTGATGAAGGAGCGGGCATGCGGTGGAATAAATTGGGAGCCATACTTATCACTAATATATTCTCTAGCCTCAACTACAGCCGAGCGGGTTACCCGGGTAGAGTCGGTACGCATATAGGTAATAAGCCCCACGCTTCCCTCATCGCCTATGGTCAGACCTTCGTAAAGCTGTTGGGCAATAGCCATAGTCTGCTTGGCGGTGAAGTGAAGCTTTCGCCAGGCTTCCTGCTGGAGAGTGCTGGTTATAAATGGTGGCGCTGGCTGGCGGGTCACCTTTCTAGTTTTTACCTTAGTAACACTGTAGCTGGCTTGTTTGAGTTCATCATTAATTCCAGTGGCTTGTTCCTGACTATGAATATCCAGCTTGGTGCCATCAATAAGACCAACCAGCATAGCTCGAAAACTTCTCGTCTCAGCAGTGGGTATTTTTTTAGTTAACTCAGCCTCGATAGTCCAGTATTCAACTGGGGTAAAGTTATTAATTTCTCGCTCTCGGTCAACAATAATCCTTAGTGCCACTGACTGAACTCTACCGGCTGAGAGACCTCTCCGTATCTTCCGCCAAAGCAAGGGACTAATTTTATAGCCTACCAATCTATCTAAGACACGCCGGGCTTGCTGGGCATTGACCAATTTAATATCTATAGAACGGGGGTGCTTGAAAGCACGCTCAACGGCCTCCTTGGTTATTTCGTGAAAGACGACACGGTGGTAAAGTATCCGGTCCGTTTTTGTCACTTTAGTTAAATGCCAGGAGATGGCTTCTCCTTCACGGTCCGGGTCGGTGGCTAGATATACAGCGGATGCTGTCTTAACTGCCTGTTTAAGCTCTTGCACAATCTTACTTTTATTCCTCGGCACCACATATTTGGGCGCAAAGCCGTTTTCTATATCCACTCCTAGTTGGCTCTTGGGCAGGTCTCTTATATGACCCACCGAGGCTTTGAGGCTGTAGCCTTTACCTAAGATTTTGCCCAGTGTCCTGGCTTTAGCTGGTGACTCGACTATGACCAAATTTTTTTTCATAACACCTAATCTACTTTTACCCTATATTCCCCCCTTACTTCCCGAGACAGAACATAATTCATAGTCCCTACTTGTTTTATTAAACCCTTGAGCTCCATCATAGATAGAGTGCTGCTGACTGTTGATACAGGCAGACCACTGGTACGGCAGACCTCATCAATATGGGTCGGCTCGGCACCCAGTTGCTTTAGTAACAGGGACTCGGTATCAGAAGATGGTATGACCTCCCTCATTTCTATCTGGTGAGCTACTGCGGTCAGATTCAACTCCTCTAAAATATCAGTGTAGCCACAGACTAGCTTGGCTCCTTCCTGGATAAGATGACGAACGCCCTTAGCGACACAATGGGATGTGGACAAAATTAAATCATAGTCCTTAAAATCAAATAATTCGATGGCTGTCGGAAACAGCGGTAAATAATTTCGGTAATGCTTACCTTTAAAGGGAAGACGGTCAATAAATGAAGTGTAAA
>JAIWFK010000202.1:0-2206 GCA_048631695.1 Calditrichales bacterium | reverse complement strand
GGGGTTATGTGAGTAGCGGAGAGTTTTTCTAAAATGAGTACATGGAGATCTTTCGAAAAGGATTTTAGGGAGATTCCAGACCCGTACAATGATCTTCGAGCAGATTGGAGTCACCAAGAAGCTTTCCCCGAGCATTGGCGTTTGGCTGGAGGTTCGCTTAGAGCAGCCGGAGACCGTTTCGAGCAGATCGCCAAGTTGGCTGGCAAAGCATTAGTATTGGATCGTGCGATCATATCCATCCTTCCTGAGGAAGTTACTCAGGTAGGAGATCCTTTCAAACGGTGGCTCACGGCCCTTCGTTTGATGACGAAAAGATTCGAGTACGGACAAGTTGGCACACTTCTTGACGCCAACAACCGACCTGTCGGACACGTTTCGACCGGAAAAGTGCACAACGTAATAGAATGCTCTGCTCTCTTATGCCTTCAGTTGGCCTTGGAGGAAGTTCCCAGCTTTCAGGCATCTACCGCCCTACAAGTACACATTGACGACATAGACAGCTTTAGTAAAATACGCGATATCAAGCCACCTGAAATCGCTGATTATTTACTGAGAATCAAGATACCTTATAATGTGAATGTGGCTGCATTGGTTGCTGTGGAGGAATCGCTAAAGGATATTGATTACTTGCGAGGCAATGTAAAGGCGATAGTTGCTGAGAGGGAGCGGCTTTTCGGTGAGTTAAAGAAGCTAAAATTCTTGAAGCCATACCCCTCTCAAGCTAACTTCATTTTCTGCTCGGTTCTGAATGGCAAGGCAAGTGAGCTCCACAAAAAAATGCAAAGCAAAGGCATACTAATTCGTTACTTTGATAGGCCGCTGTTGCGAGATTGTATCCGCATTAGCGTGGGCAAACCTGAGCAAACCGACGCCTTGATTAAAGCACTTCAAGAATTAGGAGGAGAGATAAGTGGCTAATAGATTGTCTATTATCAAACGGGAGACCAGGGAAACAAGTATCAGTTTAGAACTTAATATTGATGGCAGTGGTGTGTGGGAAATTAATACCGGGATCAGGATGTTTGACCATCTGCTGTCTCAGCTGGCTCAGCATGGGGTATTTGATATGAAGATTTCGGCAACAGGGAATGACCAGCATCACCTGGTAGAAGATGTGGCTATTTGTTTAGGTAAAGCCTTTGGTGAAGCCCTGGGGGAGAAGCGGGGCATTGTCCGAATGGCTGATGCTGCCGTGCCGATGGACGATGCTCTAGCCATGGTGGTGGTGGACATCAGTGGCAGGGGATATAGCGTTTTAGACCTACCCTTTATTGATAATGATATGGCTGGATTTCCCGCTGACCTTATCCGCCACTTCCTTGAGGCTTTTGCCATTGAAGGCAGGCTTAATCTCCACGCCAAGATTTTATACGGTATTAATGACCATCATAAGGCGGAAGCGCTGTTTAAGGCATTAGGCAGAGCCTTAGATACAGCTACCAGAATTGATGAGCGGATTAGCGATGAACTCCCCAGCACCAAGGAGTTATTGGAGGGGTAAGAACTAACTTTATCTATGTTCAGATAACTTTTCGTCTTTATTAATTATTATCTTACCATCTTTATCTTTAATAATTTCTTTATAGCGGTTTCTGTCTCGGTCAATAATACGCTCAATCGATACTAATTTACCATTCTTTCCAATTTTCTCAACTTTCTCTAACTCGGAATTAAATCCGTGTTTGTGTTTAGAGTTGGCTCCCTTTTTCTTTACCTTGAATAACTCGTACACTTTCACCTCGTCATGAAGGTTGATGAAACGATTGTGCGAACCACATTTTGGGCACGGCTGACCCACTTCTTCGCTACTTTTTGAAAGTAAAGCCACAATTAGCACATTGGACAGACATGTTATAGCTTCCTCCCTGTCAGCCTCTCGTAAGCCTGCTGGTATCTTATGGTGGTAGCTTCAATGACTTCTGGCGGTAGCATTGGGGCGGGCGGTTGTTTGTTCCAGCCTGACTCAGTGAGCCAATCGCGAACTGGCTGCTTATCATAGCTGGGCTGGGATTGTCCGACGACATATAGCTCAGTATCCCATATACGGCTTGAGTCCGAGGTCAGTAACTCATCAATGAGGATGAGCTTATCATTATCCAGCCCGAACTCCATCTTGGTATCAGCAATGATAATGCCTCTGGCTTTGGCATACTCTCGGGCATAGCTATAAATGGTTAGGCTTTTCTCTCTTATCTCTTCAGCTAGA
>JAIWFK010000201.1:607-2215 GCA_048631695.1 Calditrichales bacterium | reverse complement strand
GGTGCGGCCTCCCCATTCACTCGTTATCCCTTGAGCTGCCCACAAGAGCTGGGAGACCTCGTCTAGTAGTAAAGGTATAGTGCTATATTCCCTAACCGATCTTCTTTGGACCAGTGCTTCCTCAACGGAAACTTCACTTGTTAGTCTTGGTTCTGGAAGCGTGATGACCGTTGGCTCTGAGGGAATCGATGGGGTTGCTCCCGGAGTACACCCTAGTGATGAGAGTACGGCTACCGCCACTACTAGTAAAACTTTAATCTTCATTTCTAACCTCAAATATCGATGATCGAGGAATTCATAGTATAATCAGAATCATAACCAGATTATAACAGGAAAGTTAAGACTATAGAATTCGGGATAAGGCATTGGAACGGGGCTGGTTCGTATTTGTGGTGAGCTACCAAACTAATCCACTATGGAGGACACAATTCATCTTATTGTTAAGTGCATAGGTTTCTGTTTCCACTAAACATCGAGGTGGCAACCCAGATATCTATGCTTAGAGTAAGGCAGAGGTCGTTACCCCTGGGGTAGTATCTCTACATCATTAGAATTATATACAAGCCAATGGTGGCGGGGGCAGATTGATGCTTTAGAAGGAGATAGAATGAAAGCCGTTATTGTAGCTGCTGGGCTAGGTAACCGTTTGATACCGATAACTGATGATAAGCCTAAATGCCTGTTAGAGGTAAAGGGCAAGACCATTATGCAAAGACAATTGGAAACACTTAGAAGGTGTGGCATCAATGACATCGTGGTGGTTAGGGGTTATAAGGGTGAGATGATAGATTATCAAGGGATACGATACTATGAGAATACCAACTATAAAAACAACAATATCTTGAGGTCGCTATTTTATGCTGAGAGTGAAATGGATGATGAGTTCGTGTTCTCCTATTCAGATATCATATTTGAGCCGGGCGTTCTAGAAAAGCTATTACAAAACCAAGCCGATATCTCCCTAGTCGTTGATGTTGATTGGCTTGTTCATTATGAGGGTAGGTATCAACATCCCGTAGAGGAGGCGGAACTGGTTATGGTTGAAAACAACAAGGTAACGAAAATTGGTAAAGACACTGTGAAGCCAACAGAAGCATATGGAGAGTTTATTGGTTTAGCCAAGTTTACCAAAAGTGGAGCCGAAATACTAAGGTCTAATTATCAAAGGGTGGTGACCAAATATCACGGCAAGCCATTTCAGCAGGCGGCTTCACTGGAAAAAGCCTACTTGACAGACATGATCCAAGAACTGATAGATACCGGCTATATCATTCACAATACTGATATTAAAGGCGGGTGGATAGAGATTGATACACCAGAAGATTTGGAGAAAGCAAGAAGTCTCTTTGGATGAGCATGGAAAGGCAATTCAAACACTGGAGAAAAAGAATATTCCTTACCGTATGGATTACCTACAGCACCTTCTATCTGTGCCGGGTGAATATGTCCATTGCTGTTCCAGGCATAATGGACGAATTTGGTTATTCCAAAACAGCCATGGGCTGGGTTATGACTGCTCTCCTGGTAGCCTACGCTGCTGGACAGTTTATTAATGGACAACTTGGCGACAAATTTGGTGCTCGGAGACTCATCACCCTTGGTATTCTA
>JAIWFK010000201.1:0-597 GCA_048631695.1 Calditrichales bacterium | reverse complement strand
GCAAAGACTTGTCAGTCCTTAAAGCCAGAGGGAAACAAGGGTTGAGCTCACGCTAGCCTTTGTTTACCTAGATTGCCCGAGTTATATGAAGGTTGAGATACAGACAATTGAATCTTAACTTGCTGTTTGAGATGCGTGAATTCAGGATATTAAAGGGATACAGGATGGATAGAACCTTGAAAAGAGGAAGATTTGCATGATGTTTACTAAAGTGTTTTGGAATATTTGGAGTTCGTATGCCACTTATTACTTTGGCAAGGTAAACCTGTCATTGGTTATACCTGTATTACTAGCAACTTATGGTGACCTCTCAATGTACAATGTAGGGATGGTGGCCAGTGGGTTCCTGATAGCCTATGCGGTTGGGCAATTCTTGCACGGGCAAATATCGGAGAAGTTCAACCCATTTACTTATGTGGCAATAGGGTTAATAGGGTCTGCGATAATAAATGCTATATTGGGGTTCTCTGCTGGATTCTTCTGGGTTTTACTGGTAGGCGAGATAATAGATGGGGGCTTCCAGTCGATGGGATGGTCGTCTATAGTCAGGGCGAATGCGGAGACATCCAAGAATCCCGAAAAGTCCTCAACGATTTT
>JAIWFK010000200.1:0-2230 GCA_048631695.1 Calditrichales bacterium | reverse complement strand
TCGCCCTGCTGCTTGGCGGCTTTGTTTTCATAATACATAAGGCGGTCATACCTGTTTTACATAAGAAGCAGATAACTGGCTCAGAGGGGATGATTGGCCTCACCGGTGAGGTTGTAGAACCACTGATACCGGTGGGAATGGTCAGGGTTAAAGGCGAAAACTGGAAGGCAAAATCGGTTGGTGAAAACATAGCGGTTGGTGAGGAGGTTGAAATCTTAAGGATGAGCGGCCTCACGCTGATAGTGAGGAGTAAATTCGGTGATGGATAAATACCCGCTCAAGAAATATCCAATAGTTGGTGCCTGTGGTCTTAACTGCGGTCTATGCCCGAGATACCATACCGAAGGGACATCAAGATGTCCCGGCTGCTGCGGTCCGGATTTCTGGCAGAAACATCCGTCATGCGGATTTATCACCTGCTGTGTTAAGCAGAGGAACCTTGAGACCTGTGCTCAATGTGCTGATTGGGCAGGGTGTGAAAAAGTAGCCAAGCTTCTGGATTCGTCTAAGTACCATGACTCCTTTATCTCGTATAGGCCACTTGCCGCTAACTTCGCTTTTATCCAAAAGAATGGCATCGAGGAATTCGCAAAGCTGGAAATTGAAAAGCAAGCATTCCTCAGACACCTTATTGATAACTACGATGAGGGTCGCTCCAAGAGTTTCTACTGCACTAGCTGTCAACTGATATCTTTAGACAAGTTAAAGGAAGCACTGGTAGATGCGGAAATAAAGCTAACCGAAGATACTGGTATCAAAGAGAAAGCCCAGATTGTCAGAGCGGCAATTAACAATGTGGCCGAGGTCTTGCAAATTGACTTGAAGTTAAGAAAGTAATTATCTACCTCATCCTTTTATGAAGGCTTAAATGAAACCCCAAGAACCAAAATACATATCTTTATACCACTCCGGTGAGCTTGAACGGCGGGCTGAGAGGCTTGAGGCGCGATTAGTTTCATGTGACATCTGCCCCCGGGAATGTCGGGTCAACCGGCTTGAAGGTGAACTGGGGTTTTGCCATTCGGCTTATCTACCCATAGTCGCTGCGGTTTGCGCTCACCACGGAGAAGAGCCAGCTCTTTCGGGAAGTAGGGGGTCGGGGGCAATATTCTTTGGCAATTGCAATATGAGGTGTGTCTATTGTCAGAATTACCAGATAAGCCAGGACTGGAAAAGGCAACAATCTAAGGAGGTGGATTTCCATACCCTGGCTGCAAGTATGCTCTATCTTCAGGATGAACTGAGATGCCACAACATCAACCTTGTTTCCCTTTCACACTTTGTCCCCCAATTGGTTCGGGCAGTTCTGGAAGCAGTTCCTATGGGATTAAAGATACCACTGGTTTATAACACCAACAGCTTTGACTCGGTTAAAACTCTAAAAGAGCTTGACGGTATAATAAGTATTTACCTACCTGATTTGAGATATGCCTCTGATACCTGGGCTGAAAAATTCTCGCAGGCTCCCGGTTATGTGGCACAGGCTCGCCAGGCTATCAAAGAGATGTATAGACAGGTTGGGGAATTGGTAGTGGATGAGTTCGGGCTGGCCCAGCGGGGATTGATCGTACGCCACCTTATTCTTCCCAATGGGCTGGCTGGTAGCGAGGACTCACTCGCCTGGCTGGCTAGCGAGCTTTCGCCCACGGTCACGGTTAGCATAATGTCTCAATACTTACCACTGTACCAGGCACACCGGATTCCCTTGCTTTCAAGAACGATTTCGGTATCTGAGTACGCAGCCGTTCTTAAATTACTGGAAGAGGTGGGACTAGAAAACGGCTGGGTGCAGGAAATGGGAGCATCAGAGAATTATCTACCTGACTTTGAACGAGAAGGCCACCCTTTCTCCTTAAGCGCTGATAGACGGAGATAACGGTATTTTTACCCTTTCCGTTTTCGGTTGACGAAGGAAAATTCAATTTTCCTGCCGTTACGCTTCTTATCCTTCTTATTTACATTCTCGATAAAGGTCTTTAAGTCTGGGAGTGGTTTATCATTGGTAGCAGTCTTCTTTTTCATAACGGTTAATTGTATCATTATACGCTGGTATGAAGCAACTATGAGGCAGTTGCTAAACTATCACAAGGAGCAATATACTCTTGTTGGCGATCATCACAAATTACCCAAGCGTTCTTGAATTCATCTCTCCATGTATAACCGTATTGATTTCCGAGTTGCTCATCACTAACTGGAATTAATTTCATACCAGTCAATTTTGGTGTGATAT
>JAIWFK010000199.1:0-2237 GCA_048631695.1 Calditrichales bacterium | reverse complement strand
TCTCTCATTGTGAGTGGTACTAAAAATGGGGGTACCCCAACTTCTACCCACCAACTCACAATATTCATGGAATTTATCTCAATGACATAATCTCCCGTATTCTGCACAACTACGCAGTAAACCCCGTTGCTAGAAGCACCTCTATGTTTTCCTATACCAAGGTACAATCCCATCCCATAAGTAAGATTATACTTTTCGGCTAATTGTTAAATCCAGCTGCTTGGAGAAAGCGGCTTACCCACCAAAAGACATCCCGTTTGGCGATAGACTTTCGAAGTCTCCCCATTCGCAACTGCCGTTCATCTGTGTTCATGTTATAGGCCCGCACTATAGCATCTGCTACACCTTCTACATCGTAGGGATTGACTGTCAGAGAATCCCTGTGCAGTTGTGATGCTGCACCTGCGAATTCACTTAGTATTAGCACCCCATCCTTATCTGTTTTGGCTACACAATACTCTTTGGATACCAAGTTCATTCCGTCTTTTAACGGTGTAACCAGAGCAATGTCAGCAGCCCTATAGTATGCAAGGAGTTCAGTTCGTGGAAGACTTCGAAACATGTAGTGAACCGGTATCCAACCTGGTGTGGTAAATTTCCCATTAATTTCGCTGACCAAGCCCTCAATTTCAGCCCTCAGTACTTTATACTCAGGAATATCCTCCCGGCTAGGCACAATGATTTGAATTAGCGATATCTTCCTGTGTATCTCGTGAAAGCGTTCCAAAGCGTTTCTGAACGCTCTCAATTTTTCAGGTATTCCCTTGGAGTAATCCAAACGGTCTACACCAAGGACTATCTTTCGATCATGTATAGCCAGGCGCAACTGTCTGGCAGCATTGGCTACGACCTCAGATGCCGCCTGTTGAGCAAACTCACTGAAATCGATACTTATTGGAAAGCTGCCGACTACAGTCTTACGTCGCCTCGTCGCAATTGTAACGAGCTGTCTTCTCGCATCGACATGAATGCCTTTAAGCATAGCCCCGATACAGCGGAGGAAATTATTTCTGTCATGCAACGTCTGAAAACCAACCAGGTCGTATTCCAACAAAGCCTCTATTATCTGGCTACGCCATGGAAGCTTATTGAATATTTCCAAAGGGGGAAATGGAGTGTGAAGAAAGAAACCAAGTTTACTGTCCACGCCCATACCGCGCAACACTCTACCCACCAGCATGAGATGATAATCTTGTATCCAAACGTAGTCATCCGCCGTCACATTCTCAACTATTGTTTGTGCGAATTTGCGATTCACCTCCCTGTAGGCACTCCAATACGCCGGGTCAAAATTGCACCTTGATTGGAGGTCATGGAAAAGCGGCCATATAATCTGATTGGAAAATCCGAAATAGTGATTGTTAACTTCTTCCGGGGTTAGTAAAACTGGCTTTAGGATATAGCCACGAGCTTGGCTTGCCACTTTTAGAAGTTCATCCACGTTGGTTTCTTCTAATATTCCTGGCCAGCCAATCCATAGACCCTTCCTCTTGCTCAATAGTGGAACGAGGGCCGTGACCAATCCCCCCGTGCTACTATGTACCTCCCACTGTCCCGTATCACTTCTTTGCAAAGTCACAGGTAAGCGGTTTGAGACGACCACCAAGGCTTCTGGATTAGCTTTATCTGGCGCGTCCGACATGGGCTGAACTCCACAGCACCGACTTAAATGCGTTGCGCTGTGCACATAATATCACCATTACGTTCAAAACGATACTGCTCTTGTGACCATCCGGAATAACCAATAGAATACCACCTAGCTCATCTAGCTTCAAGCGGTGGTGTCCCCCAGGATTATACTTTCTGACGTTTTATTATTCTACACAGGTTATTGTGGAAAACTGGAGGCAAGAGTACAATCCTTCCGAGAAGGACCGACCGCACAGCTCGTTGAGTTATCTGACCCCGGCCGAGTTTGCCAGGCAATACTACGAAAAGAATCAAGCAGAAGAGGCTACACAACCAGGGGCAAGATAGCAGGAACTCTCTCATTGTGAGTGGTACTAAAAATGGGGGCACCCCATTATAGCTTGAGAGTTTGTCTATTTCCATTAAATCAATAAGGAGGTTACTGATTATGGAGAATCAACTAGAGCTTTATAATAATATTAGAAAGTACACTGCGGAAGCATTACTAAATACGAGGGAAGCCTACAACACTCTCAGGGATAAGACATATGAGGATGGCGCTCTTAGTCATAAGGTTAAAAGGCTAATCGCCCTTGGTATAGCGCTTC
>JAIWFK010000198.1:0-2274 GCA_048631695.1 Calditrichales bacterium | reverse complement strand
AGGAAGTGTCAAGTACAAGTAGTTGATTCACAGTGGGCTACTATGGCACAGGGATTTGTAGTTATGAAGGCGGCTAGGGCAGCTCAGGCTGGAGCTAAACTTGACGAGGTGGTAGAACTAACCCGAAAGACCGTTCCTCGTGTAGATTTTCATGCTGCCTTTGATACGCTAGAGTATCTCAAAAGGGGTGGGCGTATCGGCAGAGCACAGGCCTTTCTGGGGGCAATGCTTAAAATAAATCCTATTATAACCCTGAGAGATGGTGTGGTTGAGCCTGTTAGTAGAACGCGCTCGCGGGCTAAGGCGATAGACCACTTATACGACTTTGCCACGAGCTATTCCTATATTGAGGAGATGGCAGTAGAGGATGCTGCCTGCTATGATGAAGCGGAGTCACTGGTTGAGCAGCTTAGCGCCAAATTCCCCAAGGAGCGTATCTACCGTTCAAAAACGACCCCAGTTATCGGCACTCATACCGGTCCCGGTCTATTGATAGTGTCGGTATTGGGAGACAAATAATGGCTATCCGCCAAGGCAAATGGAGGCGGAACCTTTGTAATGGACATTGAATCTCTGCGTAAGATTCTCGAGCTAGAATGTAAAAAGGGTTATGTAGATTCAGCGGTAATCGGTGGTTTGGATAGATTCCTTCGCAACTGGGCTGATAAGGCTATAGAGTCTATAAATAACCCTCAACTCTTAAACCTTTTTCGTAACCTTCACCTGGTTAACCCCAATTATTCATCTTTAACTAAGCAGCAGCGTAAAGAATGGGTAAATACTGCGCTTGACTTTTTGGCTGGGGCAGAGCACAGGGAAGAGAAAAAGGGTAAAGCGAAGCCAACCCCGCTAGTTGGTAGGCTCTCCCCTGGACCAAGACAACCCCGTGTAGTAGCTAAACAATCAATTGATTCACCCATTACTATTATTAGGGGCATTAGCTCAAGCCTGGCTACCAAGTTTAGCCGGTTGGGTGTGAACACAGTTCGAGACTTACTCCATTTCTTTCCACACCGTCACCTTGACTACAGCCACAGGAAGACTATCTCTGAGCTTATTGAGGGAGAGGAGCCGACCATTATTGTTAATGTGTGGCAGGCTAAAGAGATTATGCTGGGTGGTAGACATAGCACTGAGGCTATTGTAGGCGATGAGACAGGCAATGTCAGGGTAGTATGGTTTAATCAACCCTATTTGGCTAAGAAGCTAGTTACTAGTACCAGGATAGTTCTCAGCGGCAAGGTAAGCTTGTTCAAGGGACGCCATGTGTTTGAGTCTCCAGAGTGGGAGTTGGTTGAGGATAAGGAGTTAGTTCACACCGGGCGCCTGGTTCCCATCTACCCTCTCACTCAGGGATTGCGCCCCCGCCAGGTGAGAAAATTGATGAAAGAAGCGGTAGACCAGTGGGCATGGCAGGTAGAAGATTTTTTACCCCCAGATGTAAGGGGGCGGTGTAACCTGCTAGAACTACCTGATGCCATAAGTCAGGCTCACTATCCAGATGATGAAGTAGTTAAGGATAAGGCAAGGGTTCGCCTGGCTTTTGATGAGCTATTTATCCTCCAGCTGGGTGTGCTGAGCAAGAAGCGCGACTGGCAGGAGAGCCAGCCGGGTAACTCTTTTGATACCGAGACGCCGGTGCTAGGTGCTTTTGTAAAGTCTTTGCCCTTTGAGCTAACTGCTGCTCAACACAAAGTTCTTAAGGAGCTACTGGCTGATTTACAAGAACCGAGACCGATGTCCCGATTATTGCAGGGAGAAGTAGGCAGTGGCAAGACGGTAGTAGCTACAGCGGCCCTGCTGGTGGCTGCTGCCAATGGCTATCAGGGGGCATTTATGGCACCTACTGAAATTCTGGCTGAGCAGCATTTTTCTGCTATTTGTGAGCTTCTGTCTAGGGTAGGACATCAAGTAGAAGAGGAGGGTTACCTTCATAGTTATTCCGGGCTTTTATCACATCCCCTTACTGTGGCACTACTTATTGGTGATATTAACCAGGTCAGGAAGCAAAAACTCCAACAGGGTATTGCCAATGGAGATATAGATATCGTTATCGGCACCCACGCTCTTATTCAAAAGGGGGTGGAGTTCTGCCGATTAGGGTTAGCCGTGGTCGATGAGCAGCACCGATTTGGAGTCACCCAACGCTCATCACTACGACAAAAAGGATTTAGTCCTCATGTATTGGTAATGACGGCTACACCTATCCCACGAACCCTAGCTTTGACTTTATATGGCGACCTTGACCTATCAATTATAGACCAGCTTCCCCCG
>JAIWFK010000197.1:0-2278 GCA_048631695.1 Calditrichales bacterium | reverse complement strand
ATTGCTGATACCAGCATCCCCGATAATGAGGTAGCCAGCAGTGTAAGCAAGGCAAGCGATTCTTCGGCAAGTGCTACCATTACGATTACGATGTATACTGTGGCTAATAAGTAGCTCAGTTTGAATCCCTCTAGGGACACCGCGAAAATCTGGAGGTGGAAGATGATACTCAGCGTGAGGAGATACCGTCGGATGGCAAGAGTGAGTGTCTTCTTTGCTGCCACAGCCTTGGTTGCCGGGATGGTAGGTTGTGTCGGTCCTGAGTACGGCCTCACCATCGCCAGCACCACTGGCGGTGAGGTAATCAGTCCTGGGGAAGGGACATTTACGTATGATGCTGGCACTGCGGTCGACCTGGTGGCCGAGCCTGACGAATGTTACCGATTTATCACTTGGACCGGCAATGTGAGCGCCATCGCCGATGTTAATGCTGCCGCAACCACCATCATCATAAATGATGACTACACTATCACCGCGAGCTTCGCCAGTGTTATAGATGACTCAATCTTTGGAAAGCTCACAAAAGTCGAGGCAGACCCTCAACGTGGATTTCACTGGGCATACTATTTCTATCTACCTAATTCACTATGTTCATTGGGCGGAGAGCATCAGACGATCTATCTTCTAGTTGAGCCAAATAGAACAGGCTACCCAAGCGATGACCAAGAAGCCCATGATAGTGCAGCGAGGGCACTGGCCAATGCAAGGGAGAGCTACGCTGAACAATTAGGGGTTGCTCTGTTGGTACCCACCTTTCCTCGACCTCAACATCCTGACCTGTATATACAGGCTCTTGACAGGAACACCATGTTATCAACGATAGACGAGTACGAGCGAATAGACCTCCAGCTACTCTCCATGATTGATGATGCAAGCGATAGACTATCTGGAAGTGGTATTACCGTGCATGGAAGAATACTCATGTGGGGCTTCTCCGCCTCCGGCATGTTTGTGAGTCGATTTGCAGTTATGCATCCTGATAGGATTCAGGCTGCCACCATAGGTGCTCCTGGTGGATGGCCTACTGCTCCCCTGGAGCAATGGGAGGATATCTCGCTCACATATCCAGTTGGGATTGCGGATACAAAAGAGATTACTGGGAAAGAGTTTGATATTGAAGAGTTTAGAAGCATTCCCCTCTATTTTTACATGGGAGATATGGATACATATCAGCGTCTTCCTTACGATGCTCAGGTCGATGTCAGACTTTTTGGTGCAACACCGGTTGAGCGGTGGCCTATAGCAGAGGAGATGTATGAATCTGCTGGATGTAATAGCCAATTCGTGTTATACATGGGAGTTGGGCACCACATAACTGGTGCTATGTGGGCAGATACGAAAGACTTCTTTTTGAACAATATGGAGCCCCCTTAGTATGCCATTTATTTCTGCCTAATGAGGCCGATGGTTACCATTAACACCATAGTGGAGCCTAATAGCTCATGTATGCGAGTTAGTGGTCGCCTGACTGGACATCGGACTATCTTGTGACCTGCAGTGCAGCAATATAGCGGAATGTTCAATCCTCCGATAAAGCCTCAAGCTATCCTCAAACTTCATTGACCTAGTGCCATAATGAAGATTAAGAATGTGGATAGTGTTGATTGCCTCGTTTTTATCAGTTCACCTGAAGGTGAGCAACAGTTTGAATTAGCTGTCCGTGAAAACGTAACGGTTACAGGCATATCACAGCCCGTTGAGGTTTCAGCAGTTAGTATCAAGGCAGGGGAGGGATAAAATGAGACAAGCAGCAGGCATTATATTGATAATCTTCGGTATATTCGGACTAATAGGGCTGGCTATCAGTCTGACAGGTGTTTATGTCGAGCTTCTCCGTTACCTACACCTTATCCTATGGCGAATTGGTTCCGCTGCACTTCTTATTAGCGGTGGGGTTTTTTGCCTTCAGAGGAGGTATTGGGGAGCGTGCTTGGCTTCGGCCTTGTTTGCACTTTTCATTGGAATTCCTTCCACAATTGATTATGTTAGGTATATTACGACTAATATAGGGCCGTTGGGACCGATTTCAATGACTTGGGGCATTTGGATTCTGCTCCTTGGGGCGGTCATCTCAACAATATTCATTATTCGCAGGAAAAAAGAGTGGCAGAAAATTTCCGCCTGATTGGATTTTCATATGAGCCAAGCGTATCGCCGCTAGGCATAGGTAGCATCAATGTCCCAGGGGGATACCCCCCTACCAATATGTGAACATCCAGCTTTGCCTTGTGAACAATCTAGCTTTGAACCCATGCCTATCAATCATAGTTCTTTTTCT
>JAIWFK010000196.1:0-2298 GCA_048631695.1 Calditrichales bacterium | reverse complement strand
GCCTCTACTTGCTGGGGCGCAAGTTTGCCCATAGCAACGTAATCAAGGAAGAAAAGTGGCTCCGCTCCGCAGCAAATCACATCATTGACACACATTGCTACCAAATCGATACCGACCGTATCGTGACGTTTCATCAATTTGGCAATCTTTAATTTGGTACCTACTCCATCAACACTGGATACCAGAACTGGCTGCTTAAACCCCTTAAACTCAAAAAGCCCGCCAAAGAACCCTGGACCACTTAAGACCTCAGGGCGGAGGGTAGAGCGAGCCTGCTTCCCAATCAGCTCCTTGACTCTAGCCGCAATATCAATATTAACGCCGGCTGTGGCATAGGTTTCCTTAATTTACCTTGCCTCCTTAGATATAAATCCAGTTATTACTTCTTTCCTCTTCGGCCAGCCGCTGCTGCCAGAGGTGCCACAGCCAGCCAGAGGGTGATAGTTATCAACATAGCCATGGGATAGCCTATTTTTACTATCCCGAAGTCCTCGGCAATAACACCCCAGAGAAGCATGAAGATAAAGGCGCTTAGAAAGAAGCCGGGTATAGCCGCCAGTATTGAGAAGTAACCCATTATATCAGTCCCCCTTTAGTTTATATTGGAGCAGTTAGCTCCCAGCTATAAATAATGATGAATTTTATCATAGCATTTGGGGTAGCCTAGTTGCAAGCACATGTTCTCGTTCACATGATTAGTGAAACATTGTTTCTTTACCTTGTCTTTGTGAGGTCGCCTAGGCGACCGAAGCAATCTTTTGTTTGGTTTCCTCTTTCTAAGATTGCTTCGTCCTTCCACCGAAGGACTCGCAATGACACAGAAAGAACTGTTAGGGCTTGACCCGAACTTAAAGCCTAACATACACCATACTTTAAAGTGTTACCTATCTATCTGAACTAGCTAAGCACGGAAGGAGCGGGGTTGATGCATATAAGCGTAGCTTAGTCTTTGATAAAGGTGCTGAAAAAAGAAGAGAACTACGGACATTTGAAAGTATGGTTTACCAGTGTTTGATGCCAAAAACTTTATTAATCAGCCGTCATAGTCTCTAGTGCCAGCTTATCCATCTCAAGCTGCACCGGTATGGGGTAGTCCCCAGTGAAGCAAGCCAGACAAAAGATATCCTTGGGCAAAGCCACTGCTTTAATCAGTCCATCAATACTCAGATAACCCAATGAATCGGCATTGATAAAATCCCTGATCTCAGGTATAGTTTTTTGAGCTGCGATTAGCTCCCAGCGACTAGCCATATCCACACCAAAGAAACAGGGATAGCGGATAGGCGGGGCGCAGATACGCATGTGTACTTCTTTAGCCCCCGCCCTTTTCAGCAACTTCACTACCTGTGGTGTAGTAGTACCACGGACAATACTATCATCAACAACTACCATTCGCTTACCATCCAGCATCTGCGGTAAGGGATTAAATTTAAGTTTAACCCCAAGGTCTCTGATTCGCTGGTCAGGTTCAATGAATGTCCGTCCCACATAGCGGTTCTTGAGCAGCCCTTCGCATAGTTGTATATTTGAGTAGTGTGCATAACCGATGCCAGCGGCGGTAGCTGAGTCAGGCACACCCATGACCAAATCAGCATCCACTTGGTGTTCTTGAGCCAGCCCCTCCCCCATAGCCTGCCGTGCCGGGTAAAGCAGCCGACCATTAATCACACTATCAGGACGGGCAAAGTAGATATACTCAAAGATGCATAGCGCTCTTCTGGCCAACTCTGCCTGGTAGCTATCAACACCATTCTCAGTAATAGAAACTATCTCACCCGGTTCAATCTCCCTGATAAAGCTGGCTCCAATATGGTCGAGGGCACAACTTTCTGAGGCTATAACCCAGCCACCATTAATAGCCCCCAGACATAGAGGACGTACACCCAGGGGGTCACGAACTCCAAACAAACTGTGGTTAGTCATAATTACTAGAGAATATGCCCCCTGAAGCCGATGCATAGCATATCTTATCTTGCCTACCCAGTCTTTCTCAGGGGAGGAGAGGATGAGGTTAGCGATAACCTCAGTATCTGTGGAAGTTTGAAAGGTATAGCCCTGGTCACAGAGTTCTTTGTAAAGATGCTCAGCATTAATTATATTGCCGTTATGGGCTATAGCAATAGTATTTGAAGGGGTGCTTACCAGAATAGGCTGGGCGTTACCTTCTCGGCTGGAACCTCTGGTGGAGTAGCGATTATGACCGATGGCAATATCCCCGGTGAGCTGGCTTAACGAATCCTCATTAAACACCTGAGATACCAGCCCCATCTCGGCATAAACCTGGAGCTTCTCGCCGTC
>JAIWFK010000195.1:0-2303 GCA_048631695.1 Calditrichales bacterium | reverse complement strand
GGTAAAGTGATTGCCACTTCGGTTGAGCGCTTGAAGGACATCAAGGCAAAGAGTAAGGTGAATATATTGCTGACAGATGGTCGTAATAATGCAGGTGAAATCAATCCTCCCCAACCGGCGGTGGTAATGGTGATAGGTGGCAACTCAGATACATCACCATATTTAGAGGCGCTTATTAACTCCTTTGCCCTATCTATATCGTAATTCAGCCCTGACAAATCTTCATTGAAACCGGGCATACCTGGTGGCAAGATGCCATCAGCCCGCTCTACCATATCTTTGAATACCAGGGAAACTAGCTTATCCTTATCAACAGCCTGAGAGAAGGCACAGCGGATATTAATATCGTCAAACGGCGGCTGGCTACAGTTGAAGCCGACATAGAAGAAGCTCAGCTCAGGGACTACTGCCAGCTCACGGTAAAAGGGACCTGCCTCATCGGTAACCTTATCAACATAACTCTGAGAGACATTGGTGACATCAATTTTACCAGTCTCATACATATTCATCGGCATCCCACCCCACAATTGAAAGACAATAGAATCAACCTTAGCCAACTCCTCATAGTAAAGCTCATTCTTTTCTAAAACAAGTAAGCTATTGGCATTCCACTGCCTGAGCTTGAAGGCACCGGTGCCATTTGGTTCTCGCCACCACCCCCCTCCTGCCTCTACATTGGCTATATCCACGACAAAGGCGGTAGGATAGGTTAGCTTGGATAAGAAATAGGATTTGGGAGCATCTATAGTTACCTGAAGGGTATAATCATCAATAACCCTGACACCGCTAATCTCCTTCGTTTCACCAGCTAATACTTCCTTCACCCCGACAATATCACCCAGGTAGGTAGCTGCCGTTTGAGACCAGGTCTCAGGGTAGCAGGCACGCTGCCAGGAATACTTAAAATCATCACTTTTAACCGCCTTGCCATTATGAAAGCTAACATCTTGTCGAAGATAAAAGGTATAGGTTCTGCCATCATCACTAACCTGCCACCTCTGGGCAATATCAGGCACTGGCTCCAGGTTATCATCAAGGCGAACCAAGCCGCTGAATAGCTGCATTATATAGCTATGAGAGGTCATATCACCGGAAACTGCCGGGTCAAGGGTCAATGGGTCAGTGCCATATAGATTAAGAACCACTCCTTCCTGCCCGGGCTGGCAACCAATTCTAGGCAAGTAGAATACCAGCAGACTGCATACTAATACTACCGAAAGAATTATATATAAGCTTCTTTTAATCATTTAGCTCTGTAACAAGATATACAACAGTCCATTTCCACCCTAATATCAAAACAGCCCTTCCCTCTTCAGGCTCAGGTGTTCTTTATCGCAGATAATGATGTGGTCCAGAACATCTATGCCCATAATCCCTCCTGCCTCGGCTAGCCTTTTGGTTAACTTTATGTCATCTTCTGAGGCTGTGGGGTCGCCCGAGGGGTGATTGTGGACAAAAATAACGGAGGCAGCACTGGCTGATATCGCCTCCTTGAATACCTCCCTGGGGTGAACAATGCTGGTATCCAGGCTGCCAATTGAGATTTCTGCCACTTTTATTAGCTGATTCCTGGTATCCAGCAAAAGCGCTAGGAAATGCTCCTTCTTTTTACCCTTCAGCCGGCTCTTCACCAAGCTGGCAACATCGTCAGGGGTCTTAATTACTGGCTTCTCTCCAGCCTCTGAGTAATCTTCCACCCGGTTAGCCAATTCAAAAGCAGCCTTAATCTGAGACGCCTTGGCAACACCAATCCCCTTTACCTGAGCTAGCTCCTCCACCGAGGCACTGGCAATTCCTTTAAGATTGCCAAACTGGCTTAGCAGCCTCTGAGCAGTTACCATCACCGACTCACCAGCAATACCACGACCCAGAATCAAAGCCAGAATCTCTTGCGCCGATAGGGCTTCTATGCCAAATTTTTGCAGTCTCTCTCTAGGTCGCTCGGAAATAGGTAAATCATGAATGGTAAATGACTTCTTCATTAGCCCTGCCCCCACACCCAACTTTCAACAATCAGCCCCGATGCTAAAGGAAGCCCGGTTGCCAGTGCAGATAATGTCCTAACAAGTGCCGGATACATTCCCGCTGCTGCCACCTCAGTTGACTGATGCTGCCCAGAAACATAATCACGCCACAAAGCATCCAGACCACCCATATCAAAGCCATATACTTTTTGTAAGGCTCCGTCATAGCTACTACCCTGCCTGAAGGTGAGAAGTAGCTCAAGCATCTTAGCCTGTCCATAATTACTAATAAGAAAATCAACCAAACTATAGCTCTGAGCATAGGAGAGATGGGCTTCT
>JAIWFK010000194.1:0-2307 GCA_048631695.1 Calditrichales bacterium | reverse complement strand
CCTCCGGTAAAACACCCTTCGCCAGTACCTTTGCCGTTTTCGTCCCCGGTCACTGCTTCGACCAGATTCGTATGTCTATTGCTCAGCCCAAGCTCAATGTCAAGTTGGTTTCCACCCACGGTGGTATCAGTGTTGGTGAGGATGGCACCTCACACCACTCTATTGAAGACCTGTCTCTGATTTGCTCTCTTCCCGGTTTTACTATCATTGTCCCCGCTGATGCTATTGAAACCACTCAGGCAGTAAGAGTGGCTGCTGCTAGCTACGGACCTTTCTATATCAGGTTGTGCCGTCCTAAAGTGCCATTAGTTCATAACCAGGACTATCGGTTTAACCTGGGTAAGGCGGTAACTATGAGACAGGGCAAGGATGCCACCATTATCGCTATTGGACCTATGGTTTCAGCGGCGCTGGAGGCTGCAGATAATATGAAGCGGGAAGGCATAGACTGCCGTGTGTTAAATATGTCTACTCTCAAGCCCATTGATGAAGCGGCTATTATTAAGGCAGCGGCTGAAACCGGGGCTATCGTTACCGCCGAAGAGCACCTGGAGCACGGTGGTCTGGGTAGTATTATAGCTCAGGTGATAGCCAGACATTCTCCGGTGCCTATGGAGTTTGTGGCTATTAAAGACACCTATGCCAAATCAGGCAAGCCCGCCGAACTCCTACAGAGGTATGGACTAACGGCTAAAGACATTGAACAGGCTGTCAATAAGGTGGTAAAGAGGAAGGGCAGATAAATAGATACTGAATAAGGCTGGATATTTGTCCAAGAGATACCCAGCCTTTCTATTGATTTAACATTCTCACTTAGATGCTTCTGCAGTTGCTTCTTTTAGAGCAGCCCTGGCCAGTATCCTCGTGGAATCCAATGTTGGTAAGGGTGAACTTTCTTGGGTTACCAGCAGCGGTATCTCGGTACAGCCGAGAACTACAGCATCACAGCCTTGATTTTTTAATCGTCCGATTACCTCACTAAAATAGGCACGAGCCTCTGAGGAAAAACACCCATAAACCAGTTCATCTAGAATAATTTCATTAATGCGCCCTCGGTCGTTCACCTCAGGAATCTTGTAGTCAATACCCATAGCCGCCAGCTTAGTAGTATAAACTGAGCCCTCCATTAAAAAGCTAGTGCCTAGGATTCCGAGACATTTATATTTCAAATGTTTTGCCTCAGCAGCAACTTCCTCAGCAATATGAAGCCACGGAATTGGTGATTTATTAACCACAAGGTCAAATGCCTGGTGGATGGTATTATCGGGGCATATGGCGAAATCTGCCCCCACACTGGCTAGCTTAGCTACTGAAGATAGCATCAAACTAGCTACAGCTTCCCAATCGCCTGCTTCGATATACCGCATATATTGGCTAAGAGAAAAGGTGTGCATGGTAACCTCAGGATGAGCGTACCTCCCCATTAAATTCGTCCCTTCTATGCAGATTGTGCGATAACAAAGGGCTGCTCCCTCGGCGCTACAGGCGACTATGCCGATGTGGTTAGTCATGCTTTTTCTCCTCGTGTGTGTTGTGTCTAACTTCAGTGTCTTCGAAATACTTCGGAAATACCTCCACCTGGCGCAGTACCGTCTGCCTTCTCTTGACGAAATCAGTAATACCTATCAGACAAGGCAGGGCAATGCTGTAACCAATGAGCGCACCGGGAACCCCCAGCCACCAGCCCAACAGTGGTAGCGGAATAAACAGAACACAACTGGCGATAGTTACATTTCTTTTAATCAATAGGGCAGCTAACGTTGGTCCAGCTAGAATTAGCATTGGTTGAGTAATCATGGTGAGCAGGACACCGATACCAGTGCTCTCTCCCCGTCCACCCCTGAAGCCAATAAAGACCGACCAATTATGACCGACAACTGTGGCGGCTCCAGTAAGCACGACAGCTACCAGAGGGATATTGGCTGCCTGGGCAATAAGAATAGCCAGTGCTCCTTTACCGGCATCAATAAAAAATACCCCTATCCCAGCTTTAGCCCCTAGCTGGCGAAAGGCATTGGCGGCGCCCACATTGCCGTCACCCATCTGCCAGATATTTCTGCCTTTGAGTAGACGCCCGGCAATATAGGCAGTGGGGATAGAGCCCAGGAAGTAACCCAGTAAAACTATTAGCCAGTACATATTCTAAATGGTGCCGAGGGTGGGACTCGAACCCACAAGGATTTCTCCGGCGGATTTTAAGTCCGCTGCGTCTGCCTATTCCGCCACCCCGGCAAAATTAAGTTAAAAGGACGGAACAGCAATACCTTGTGCCACAGTTCCGCCCATCAATTCCCATTGGAGGCGACG
>JAIWFK010000193.1:0-2310 GCA_048631695.1 Calditrichales bacterium | reverse complement strand
TTGAGCCAGCACTAGATTACCTCGTAGTCAAAATCCCCCGCTGGCCATTTGATAAGTTCGCCTCCGGCGACCGGGTTATCGGCACACAGATGAAAGCCACCGGTGAGGTAATGGCTATTGATAGGTGTTTTGAGGCTGCCCTCCAGAAAGCGGTACGCTCCCTGGAGCTTGGCAAGAGGTCACTACTGTGGGAAGACCCGAAGTGGGAGCTGGGAACAAACATAGATTCTTATCCCTTAGAGCCTAACGACCTGAGATTATGGGCAATTATGGCTGCCCTCAGAAGGGGTATAACTGATGAAGAGCTATCACAGCACACTAGAATTGACCTGTGGTTTATAGATAAGCTCCAGAACATTGTAGATATGGAAAAACATCTCCTATCTGAGCCACTGACGCCAGAGCTTCTACGGCAAGCAAAACGGCTCGGCTTTTCCGATGAGCAAGTTGGAACCTTAGCCGATAGACTCCCTGAGCAGGTAAGGCAACTGCGTCATAACTGGAATATCCGCCCTGTTTATAAGATGGTGGATACCTGCGCCGCCGAGTTTGATGCTGGCACCCCCTATTTCTACAGCACCTATGAGCAGGAGAATGAGGCTGAGCCACTTGAAGGAAATAAGGCAATAGTTATCGGCAGTGGTCCTATCCGTATTGCACAGGGCATTGAATTTGACTACTGTAGCGTACACTCCGCCTGGGCGTTGCAGGAATTTGGCTATAAGAGCATCATGGTCAACTCCAACCCAGAAACAGTTTCTACTGATTTTGACACCAGCGACCGCCTCTACTTTGAAGCCCTGGATGAAGAAAGCCTGCGCGATATTCTAGAAAATGAAAGTCTTTCGGACAATAATCCTACGCCATCTATAGTTCAATTTGGTGGTCAGACAGCGATAAATCTGGCAACACCACTATTTCGCAGTGGCATGCCCCTTCTCGGCTCCAGTGCTGAGGTTATTGACCTGGCCGAAGACCGACGGCGATTTGAGAACTTCCTCAGCGAGCTGGGTATCCCCCAGCCACCAGGAGCCGGGGTAACCTCTATCGACGAGGCTCTCAGCATCGCTAAACTCATCGGTTACCCGGTACTGGTTCGCCCCAGTTATGTCCTTGGCGGCCGGGCTATGGAAATAGTGCAAAGTGCCAGTGAATTAGTCCGTTACATGAACCTGGCCATTGAACTGGATACCGGGCACCCGGTACTTATTGATAAATACCTGGAGGGGAAAGAGGTAGAGGTTGATGCCATAGGTGATGGGGAACGCATTCTCATTCCGGGAATAATGGAGCATGTTGAACGGGCAGGAGTGCATAGTGGAGACTCAATGGCAGTCTATCCCGGGATAAACCTTACTGAACCAGAGATAGAAACTATTGTCGACTACACCATCAGAATAGGGCAAGGACTTAAAATCAAAGGCTTAATGAATATTCAGTTCGTTATTATGCCTGGTAGCACCACTCAAGGGTCATCAGTTTATGTATTAGAGGTCAACCCTCGGGCTAGCCGCACTATCCCGTTTATCTCCAAGGTTACCGGGGTGCCAATGGTGAATGTAGCCACTAAGGTTATGCTGGGTAAGAGCCTTAAAGAGCAGGGCTACGATACGGGACTATGGGAAAGGCAAAAATTAATCGCCATCAAAGCTCCAGTCTTTTCTATGTCAAAACTACTTGGTGTCGATACCTACCTTGGTCCCGAAATGAAGTCCACCGGGGAGGTAATGGGGATTGACTATACCTTTGATGCTGCCTTAGCCAAAGCACTCCTGGCCGCCGGACTTATGCTATCGCCCCAAGGAGCCATCCTTCTTAGCATTGCTGACAGGGATAAGCCTGAGGCGCTACCTATAATTAGAAAGTTCTCGGCAATAGGCTATAAGCTATATGCTACCGAAGGCACAGCAGCTATGATTGAGGCAATTGGACTTCCAGTAAAAATGATTAGTAAAAAATTGAGTGAGGGACATCCTAATATTGTTGACATCATCAATAATGGAACAGTAAACGGCGTGGTTAATACTATTACTGGGGGGCGCATCCCACTGAGAGATGGCTTTCAAATTCGTCGGGCGGCGGCGGAGAAACGCATCCCTTGCTTTACTTCTCTTGATACAGCACGGGCCGTAGTGGAGGCACTTGTCAACGGAAGCCAAATTTATAGCGCACAACCCTTAGCCGACTACCGCCGAAAGGAGCCAGCTTGAACCAGGTCTTGGCTTCCATCATTTCTAATAGTGAGGTTATGCCAGGGGTTCACCTTATATGGCTAGAATCACCTCAGATAGCATCTGAAGCGAAGCCAGG
>JAIWFK010000192.1:0-2314 GCA_048631695.1 Calditrichales bacterium | reverse complement strand
TCAGCCTGAAATCGGCGCTAATATCCACTACCTTAATACCACGGTTGAGTAGCGGTATAACCTCTTTAGCACTCTCCCCGTGTGGCATGGTGGAAAAGACAAAATCAACCTCCCCCAGCTTGGTTTGAATAGTCAGCTCTATGCAAGATAAATGGGGAAAAACCTTGCCCAACCTCTGCCCGGCAGCACTCCGCCCGCTAACTGATGTAAGCTCTACCTCTGGATGTTGATACAGCAGTCTGGCCAGCTCAATACCAGCGTAACCAGTAACATTGATAATACCTACCTTAGTTTTACTCATCTTTTACCTGACCTTGGTTTAGTATATCACAAGCTCGCCGTAAATATTTACTAGCCTTTGCCTCCCCTGAGACCGCTAAGGATATGTTGAATCTCAAGGGTGGTTAAGCCAAACCGATGCAGAGTGTGGCGGGTTATCTCCAGGCTGACTTCAAACTCAGGACGGACTAATTCAGAAACACCAATGCCCTTTAGCAGTTCAGCATCGACATCACGGTGAACCCGAGCCACTATATCAAGCTTGGGGTTAATTCTCAGGGCATTTCTAGTGGTTAATTCTACAGCCATAAAATCGGGGAAGGTGCAAATAAGAACGCGAGCCTTCTTTAGCTGAGCATGGGCGAGTATCTCAGGATTACTGGCATCTCCATAGATACAGGGAATCCCTCGGGCATGTAATTGTGAGATGATTTGAGGGTTAAGGTCAATAGCTAGGTAGGAAAGGTTCCGCCGCTCCAGAACCCTTGCCAGATTACGCCCAACACGACCATAACCGCAAATTACGGCGTGTCCCGATAGTTGCCATTGCTCACTCTGCCAATCTGGGTCAAGACGAGATGTCACCAGCCGCTCTAGCCTCATTCTCTGGCTGAGCCCTCGATAAAGGAACGAGGCGAAACTTAGAGCAAAAGGAGTTAGCAACATAGTGATGATGGCGCTGGTTAAGGTCAGAGAGTAGAGATATGGCGAGATGATGCCGGTTTCCAATCCCATCCCAGCCAGGACGAAGCTGAACTCGCCTATCTGTAATAGCCCCATACCAGTAAATAGCGCTGTCTTGAAACTATAACTGAAAAGCCAAGGGATAAGGAAACAGATGATAAATTTAATCACCATTATGGCTATTACCACCACTACAACGGTGGTTGGATGCTCCACTACAAAACCTGGGGCAGCGAGCATGCCGAGGGAAACAAAAAAGAGGGCACCGAAGGTATCGCGCAGGGGGACAATATCAGCAAGTGCCTGACGGGCAAAAGCCGACTGGCTAATCAGTAACCCGGCAATAAAAGCGCCAACGGCGGCGGATAAGCCGAAGAAGTAAGCGCCAAGAGCTGCCACCAAACACAGGGTGACTACGGTTAGCAGAAATAGCTCCCGGGAACGTCCCCCTGCCACGCGTCTCAGTAGCCAGGGCAACCCCCATATACCCAGAACCAACATCACTCCAATAAAGAGCACTGCCTTGAGCATGGCTATTCCCAGAGACAACCACAATTCCCATCCTCCCCCACCCATGGCGGGCAGAATAATCATCAGGGGTACCAGGCTCAGGTCTTGCACCAGAAGAATTCCTATCATAACCCGACCATGCCCTGAGTTAAGCTCTCCCCGCTCCATAAGGGTTTTAAGTACAATCATGGTGCTACTAAGGGCAATGAGGAAGCCAAAGAAGATAGCCTCAAGCATCGCCCAGCCTAGCAACTTGCCCAAGGCTAATCCCACCGCTGCTGTAAGCAATATCTGAGCTATGCCACCTAAGATAGCGACCTTACCAATTCGCTTGAGTTCGCTCAGAGAGAACTCAAGCCCTAGGGTGAACAAGAGCAGGATTACCCCGATTTCAGCCAAGGTATGTATTGTCTCCGTGTCGTGAACCCATTTAAGGACATAGGGACCGACCACAATACCGGCTGCTAAGTAGCCTAAAATAATGGGCAGCCTTAGTAGGCGGGCTAACATACCCCCAGCAATGGCAGCAGCTAAGACAATGATTAAATCAAGACCAAGACCCAGTTCGCCCATGGTTCCCCCTGATAAAAACAGCCTAACGTGGCTATTTTAGCATAGAAGCTAAGCCAAGCGCAGTGCTCCAAAGGGAAATATACTTGCCAAGTGCAGTAAATATATGATATTATCAGTTTTTATTAGTCTTCAATGGGAGTAAAAATATGCCAAAGATTTATTTTCTTGATGTAACCAATAGGGATGGAGTGCAGACAGCGAAGCTTGGTTTATCCAAGCTGGAAAAAACCTTGATAAATATTTACCTGAATGAAATGGGGGTCTTTCA
>JAIWFK010000191.1:0-2315 GCA_048631695.1 Calditrichales bacterium | reverse complement strand
AGCGGACCATTACGACCTCATGGGTGAGTCTTTGACTGTATTCTTTAGTTCCCGAGAGAGGGTCGATTTTCGGGGATTACTTCGGAAATTGAGCCGCGGCCTTAAAACACGGGTTGAGTTAAGACAAATAGGACCAAGGGATGAGGCTAAACTGCTAGGTGGCATAGGTAAGTGTGGTTATCCTTTATGCTGCCAAAGCTTCCTAACTGGCTTTCCCTCAGTGTCCATTAGAACGGCCAAGGAGCAAGGTTTAGCCCTAAACCCTATGAAGACATCAGGCATCTGTGGACGGCTCCTTTGCTGTCTGGCATACGAAAGCAAAGAATATACAGCTATGAGAAAGCAGATGCCTCAGCCGAAGCATGAAGTATCAACATCCTGGGGGAAAGGCAAGGTGATCAGCACTAACTTATTAAAGGAAACCGTGACAATACAATTGGATGATGGGAAGATTAAGGAGGTGACTCTGGACGAACTAATTCATCCGGGTGACGAATCTTAGTTTTTCTTAGGAAGACGATTAGACTCGGAGCAAATTGGGGATCTCCAAAGAGGTGCCAGTCCTGCGGGATTAAGTTAATTCAGAGACGGCAGATATTTCTGCCACTCACCATGATTATTGATAAGGTGATAAGGAATATAAAAACCATCATTGCGCGGAGGACATGGCTGGCGGAGGAGTTTCATCCTTGCTTCATCCGGAGTATGTCCGCCCTTGTGCCTGTTGCAGGGAATACACGCACTGACCACATTGTCCCACGTGTGCTTTCCACCCCGCCGCCGTGGAATAACATGGTCTAGGGTGAGCTCCTTGGTTTGTTGGCCACAATACTGGCAGGTGTATTGGTCACGATTAAATACCTCGAGCCTGCTCAATTTTTTCTGATGGCGAGGACGCCTAACCATATAGACGAGTCGGATTACTGAAGGTATCTGAAATACCTGGTTAACAGAGTGAAGCTCACCTCTGCTATTTTCCAGCACTTCGGCTTTGCCCCGAAAAACCAGTACTATGGCTCGACGCGTGCGACATAGATTAAGGGGCTCATAACTCTGATTAAGCACTAAAACAGGATAATCTATCACAACGACAACCCTATTATTAAGCTCGGCCTGAAAAACCTCGTTTCTCAGGGAGAATTATTTTAGCTATTCTAGCAAGCCTTTCTGGCCAGTGCAATATTCTGGATTGACGACGGGGCACGTTTAGTGTCAAGGGCTTGGGACCAGAGATATAACCCCAGATTATGTAAATAGTCAACGGTAATATGTAGCCTTTGTGAAAACTATTTGCTGGCCTGTACGCAAGAAGGCAGGTTTCAAGACTAAAATGCAGGGATAGGTGATTTTTATTACCTGTCGCCCTGTCACAATGAAAAAAAGGATCGAAGTTGAAAAAGCTGATACTATGCTAAAATTTCAATTGATGTCAGATACACGTTTTATCATTCGCCCTATGCAATATGAGGATGTCCCCCAGGTAGCCCAAATCGATAGAGAGGCTTTCCCCGGCGAGTGGGTGTTCCGCTCTCAGTCGGCATATAAGCAAGATCTAAATAATCCATCCGTTCGCTATATAGTGGCTTGTAATAAGAGGGATGTGCCAGAACCTGAGGGAAAAGAGACACAGAAACCGCCCTGGTTCAAACGGCTCTTCAGTACCGATCGCCATCTCAATGTACGGGAAAAAATAGTTGGCTTTTCGGGCTTTTGGATGATGATGAAGGAAGCACATATTATTGCCATTGGTGTAAGAGATAGTTATCGCCGGCTTGGCATAGGTGAGGGTTTGCTTATCGCAACCATTGAACTGGCACAGATATTGAGTACCCACGTGGTCACTTTGGAAGTGCGTGCTTCAAATGAGATAGCGCAGGAACTTTACAAGAAATATGGATTCCGAGTAATAGGGAGGCGTCCGAGGTATTACTCAAGCGATGGGGAAGACGCCGTAATCATGAGCACCGATAATATTGGCTCCCCTTCATTTCAGGCATATTTACAGGATTTGAAAAAAGCCTATACACAAAGACACCGTGAGATTCTTGCTCAGGTCCGCTAACTATATTTATTCAAGATAGCCTTGAAGGAATCTACGACAAGCGCTAGTTGTTGCATATCAGCAGCAAAGGTAGAAAGTTTGAAAGACTTAGCTAAACCTGGTTGTGGCCCCCAAATGCCTCTTTCCTTTAGTTCTTTATAGAGGAAAAATCCTCTCTCTCGAACTCGCTTGGAGATTTGGTAGAGAGTGGGGGTGTCAAAGTGCAGTAGGTCATGTCTGTGTGGTTTTTCTCCTAGCTGCTCAAAGCCCAGTT
>JAIWFK010000190.1:0-2316 GCA_048631695.1 Calditrichales bacterium | reverse complement strand
GTGCATCATATTGTTATTCCGCGACCAGCCGAGCGGAACCCTTACCAGTACAGACCTGTTGCGGTCGCCCCAGCAAATATTGGTCGGGGCCTCCTGATGGGGTACCAGCCTGAAGTATGAGGTTGGATTAATATTTCCGAAAGCAGTTAGTGAGGATGCGAGGGAGAGGTATCCTGCGATGGCCTTTTTGGCAATATCGCTGAGACCGTTCTTGTCGACCATCATATTCTTACCGTCTTTGACTAATCTTGTATGAATATGAAGGCCGTTGCCGGCATGCCCAGCTAAAAGCTTGGGGGCCAGGCTGATTGTTACCCCATACTTATACCCAATCATCCTCAAAATCCATTTGGCAATAACCATTTGATCGGCTGCGTCTTCAATCGGTGCCGGCAGGAACTCAATCTCGTGCTGTTCCATTTCAAGGTCTCCTTCACGAATATTGCCTACTTCAGAGTGTCCATACTTTATTTTTCCTCCTGCCTGAGCAATAGCCTGCATAGCCTCACATCTCAGCCCCTCCCATTTAGAAAAGGGGGCGGATTCATGGTAAGCCTTCTGAGCCGCCGCCGGATAAAACTGTTGTCTCTCGTAGAGAACGTAGTATTCCAGCTCCCCCATAGCCTCGAGGGTTAGCCCGGTGCTATTCTTCAGTGCCTCATGAGCCCTGCTAACAATGTTCTCTGGAGAGCTTGGTAGCCGAATTCCTTCATTTGTATAGTAAGAGCAGAGTATATCAACTGTGGGAATAGGGGAGAACGGGTTCACATAGGCTGTCCTATATCGGGGAACAACATATAGGTCACTTGAGGCGGCATCGATATAAGGCAATAGGCTGGAACCGTCTACTCTTTCCCCCACTGATAGCAAGCGGTCCAGGTAAGCTTTGCTGGTGATTACAAAGTTGAGGGTCTTCAACCTGCCATCCCCACCCACATACCGGAAGTTCACCATCTCAATCCTTTCCTCTTCAATAAACTTGATAAGGTCTTGCTTAGTAAATTCTTCCGCGGGCTTTTCTAAAAACTGAACTATTTTGTTAGTATCCATTTTTAAAGTATCTTTCATAACTTACTGGACTCCCTTTTTTTGAATCATCTGAAAGGTATCAGGGTCAGGCATCGCCACCATATCGCTCTCATCAATACGGGCAAACCCTTCAATTGAGGAGCCATCAAACCCCATCCCCCCTTCTAAAGCTCTTTCTAGTTCATCCACAGTGATGTCAAATCTCTTCAAGAAACCTAGAATGTCAGTAAACCATAGCCGGATGAACCTAACATCACGCTCCTTTGCCACCTTGAGAACATATTCCTTAGCCTCTCCAGACTCTCTGATTTTTTTAACCATCTTTTTAAAAACCTCCTAAACCAAATTAGAGCACTCCTTCATCTTTCCCCAGGTTAGGAAATGAATGCCTATCTTATTAAATAAGTATATGACTAATATTACCACCATACCAGCTACCAGTCCAATCGCCACCGCTGTATAGGCTTCCACTTAGATAGAGGATGCAATAATCGCCATCTACCCAGCCAGACAGTGTAGATACTCATGCTGATATCAGGCTTCTCCATTTTGTGCAAGTTATTACTAAATCAGGCAAAACACAGGAGAAAGCAACCCAACGTAGCCAGACAAACTAGGGCAAGTCCTTCTTCAGAGGGGCTTGCCTTTAGTCTGCTTCTCATCCTTTTATTTTAGTTAATAATTAGCTCTGGGCTCTACGGCGTCTTAGTGTAAGACAAGCTATGCTGCCAATTAAAAGCATTGCTAAGCCAATCCAGGGTGCCAGAATTCCCAGCTTGTTTATGGGATAAACTTCACCGCCTACTCCTCCTACATAAGGAGGGGGTAGAGGTGCTTGCCATATCTCAAGTCCACCCCCCTCAAATGGGTTTGCTGTCCCAACGAAGAGAGGATTGACACCAACCATATTCCTGAAGCCATAGTTATCCGGGTTATCGAAACCGTTCAGCGTCACTGGCTCCCAGTAGATACCATCCTCAGTTTTCCATAAATCTGCCCCAGTAAAATAGTCGATGCATACCTGCCACACTTCCTCCCAGTCAATATCCTCTGGGGCGCCTACATCAAATGCTTCCAGTAACCGCTCGAATGCCTCTATATAGTATTCATCCACCTCAAGCTCTTCAAGCAGGTCAATAACCTCTTCAAGAGAAGTACCTATTGCCACCAGTTGCTCTGTAGTTAAATCAATAAACTCTCCAAGGTCTTCCACTGGCAGGAGTTGCAAGAATGAGCTAGTATCAAAACTCCCTACGTAAAGCACATCTTCATGTGCCTGCATGGACC
>JAIWFK010000189.1:0-2323 GCA_048631695.1 Calditrichales bacterium | reverse complement strand
CGATGCCAGGTTTACCGCCGAAAAATGGCTGGGAACCGTCCTAACTGGCTGGGGTCCCTGAAGTAAGCTGGCAGCATCACCCCCGATAGTGAGATACGGAGAGATATGGAGTGTTCCATAGGTGGCGGTGCCAGCCAAAACCTCAGCCATAAATGGGTCAGACACATCGGGTGGGATAAGGGTGAGTTTTTGGTCAGTCACCCCAAGGCTAACATCAGTTATCATGCCAAAGAAACGCCGTTTCTGCCCCTCAATAGTTACATACCGCCCCACTGCCATGTCCTCAACTGAAGCCGCACTATCCAGCTTGACCTCCACCCCCTTATTTGATGAGCCAGCGACAACGATGCCCAATCTCTGAGTACTTTCCTGTGTCACTCTTTAATCCTCCCCAGAATAGCTTTAAGCTGGTTAAACTCTCCACCAAGTAATATGGCTAACTCCTTACCGGCTGCTACTAAAAAGGAGTGACGGTCTTCATATACCTGGCTCATTTGACGCAGACAAGCAGAAATAAGTTCTTCTACAGAAACCGGCAGGTGAGTATTAATCAATACACTAATGAAGTTAAAAGACTGGCTGAACTCCTTCACCTCCTCAGGAGGGCACAGGTAAACGAAGCTATGAATTCGGGCCGGGTTAGGTGGCAGGTAGTGGTACAGTTTCTCGTTCTCCTTATGTCCGACCACTAGAGCGTTAAACTCGGTACGAAGTAGCTTCAGAAGTTGAGGGCTTGCCCGATAGATTTCCTCCTCACTAGCCTCATCCTTGCCCCTGGCAATGGGGCGCCGTCCCGGCTCAATGCTGGTGGTAGTAGTATTATAGACTATACCATATAGCTCCACCGGCAAATCCCTGGTCTTCACCAGACTACCCAATGGCGGCGACTGGTAAAGCTCATAGCACTGAGCCACAAAATCAGTAGTGCTAGCTTCAATAACCTCGCCTACTCTCTGCACTGATACACTCCCCACTGAGCTTAAAAATTACCTCAGGACATTTACCAAGTCAATGTAAAGTATTTTTCTTTCAGGGAGCTAACCTTGAGGATAGAGAACCCGATAACATTCCCCTTCATATCAACCTTCTCCATAACCTGGTCAGAGCTTGTCTCCCGAAAATAGCCTTCTTTCTGTTTTAACATGACCTCTAGAAAGTCGCCTTTGGAATCATACCAGACCTTTACTTTTTCCAAAGAACCCCTTTAAAGCTTCAGAAATTCATCTATGCTGAGCCTGGCTTGACTCAGGATAGCACGCAGTGTCCCCTCGGGAAGGTCACCAGGATGATGAGGCACGGTAGTGCGGGCACGAGTTTTGGGGTTCCACCATATTTCGTGGCTTCCCTTCGCCTGACAGTCAAAGACAAAACCAGCCCGCCTCAACTTGCGAATCACCTCATCAGCACTGAAGCCAGCAAGCCTTCCCATCAGGATATACTCACCGGGATGCGGACATCACCACTTGCCGGAGCAGCAGCCCGCAACGCAGGCGGTAGCTCATCACCGTGCTCAAGGTAGGACTGGATGAGCTTATGGGCTACATCCTGCGCAATCTCTAATGCCTCAGCAGCAGTCCGCCCTTGAGCCACCAGACCGGGCAACTCCTCGCTGGTGGCTAAAAATCCACCCTCAGGCAATGCTTCTATATGAATCGCTAAAAGTATCTCCTTCATACTTTCACCTCCACTAGCTTCATAGTATCACTACTGAAGAAGTCTATCACCTTATATCAGTTGGCTTCAATAACCTCCCCGCTTGGAGTAAACCCAAACAAGGATTAAATCCTAAAGTCACTTCGCTCCAAATCCTAAACAATTTCTAATTTCCAAATTACAAATTCGTTTAATTTCTTTGGATTTTGGTCATAATCACTATTGCATCTTGAATTGAGGGCTGTTTCAAGTGAAATAGTATAGCCTTCGTGAGGAAGCTTTACCTTTCCTCTCTCGTTATCGGCCGGAAGTTTAATAGGGGGTCTAAATAGATTTTCGAATTTGTAGTAAAGTCGTCTTATAAATGAGGATTCCAGAAACAAGATAGACACAGAACATAGTTGCAAGCTAATGAATGTTAAAAAGGTTCTTCTAATCACAGGGAATGCTAACAGCAAAGCACAAAGAAAAATTAGATAAAACACATATTTAAACAATAAATCTCTATTCCAGCCACTGCAAACAATTAAGCTGCTTGATGTGACGTCGTAATTGTCTCTGATCCAGCGGAAGATTCTCAATTTCTGCTTCGAGCTTTGAGTTGGCGGCCGATAATTCTGCTGTGTGCTTTGGGACTTTTTCTTCAGGGCGCCTATGGCTTCTAAGCAGT
>JAIWFK010000188.1:0-2323 GCA_048631695.1 Calditrichales bacterium | reverse complement strand
ATTCTGGATGAGCCATTTGCCAATCTTGACCCGGTTAACACCGAACTACTTAAAGAGATAATCCTTGAGCTAAGGGGTCAAGGCAAGGCAATAATCCTGAGCACACACCGAATGAACGAAGTGGAAGCACTCTGCGACCGGATATTGATGATTAATAAGGGATGCAGTGTCCTCTATGGAGAGCTATCCGAAATTAAATCCAAATACAGAAATAACTCTGTTTTTCTGGAGTTTGAAGGAGAGCTGGGTAAGGTAGAGGGGGTGATAGTAAAACACGATTATGGCAAATATATAGAGCTATTTCTGGATGGAGAGACACCACCTCAGAATGTCCTGGAACAATTGGTGAACCAGGGAATCAAGGTTAACCGTTTTGAAGTGTCAACACCGTCACTGAACGAGATATTCATCCAGGTTGTGGAGGGGAGAAAATGAAAAAGACGATTCTAATACTGAAACACGAGTTTTGGCAGACGATAAAAAGGAAGGGGTTTATTATAATGACCCTCACCTTACCTGTACTTGGTCTTTTAGCCATAGGAGCACACCAGCTCATCCAGGGGATAGAAAAACCACCCACTCCCGGTGAAGTAGTAACCATTGGCTATGTAGATAAGGTAGGTATTTTCGACGGCTATACCGAGCAGCCCGGAGGGATTACCCTTATCACTTATCACACGCAAGAAGAGGCTACCAGTGCCCTTCTGGCGGAAGATATCAGCGAGTATTTCATTATTCCCTCGGATTATGTGTCCACTGGTTTAGTTACCAGATATACCGTGGAGAAGGAGTTGGAGCCGCCGGAAGAAACCAGTTGGGCAATAAAAAGCTTTTTATTAAGCAACCTTCTGCACGGACAAACCAGCCCGGAGATAGCCGAGCGGGTTAAGTCCCCAATGTGGTTAAACAGCATAAGGCTGGACGAAACCGGTAATGAAGCTACTGACCAGGGCGGATTTGGTGCCTTTATTGTTCCCTTCCTATTCGGCTTTCTGCTAATTATAGCTATCTTTAGCTCATCGGGCTATCTGCTTCAGGGGCTGGGTGAGGAAAAAGAGAACCGCATAATGGAAATCCTGCTCTCATCTGTCTCTGCTAGGCAGCTACTGACCGGAAAAGTACTTGGGCTTGGCGCCGCCGGGTTGGTTCAGATACTTGTCTGGCTGCTATCAGCTACATTTCTGGTACGGATGGCTTCAACTACTATCGGCGGTGAACTCGGCACGCTCCAGATACCGGTCAACTTACTCGTCCTGGGTATAGTCTATTTCATTCTTGGCTACCTGTTCTTTGCCGTACTTATGGCTGGTATCGGTGCTGTCGGCGTCACTGCCAGAGAAAGTCAGCAAATATCAATGCTTGTCATCATGCCCGCATGGATACCCTTTTGGGTGCTTTTTTTCATCCTCCGCAACCCCGACCATGTTATCAATACGGTTCTTACGATGATTCCCGTTACCGCCCCAACGATGGTGTTCATACGGCTTGGCACATCTGGGATTCCCACCTGGGAGCTGGTTCTGAGCATAAGTTTGCTGGTGATATCCATCATCGGAGCCCTGGTGCTGGCAGCTAAAATATTCAGAACCTTCGTGCTGATGTATGGCAAAACGCCCAAGTTTGGAGAGATTATCAGGTGTCTACGAGAGGCATAGCGATAAAGAAACCGTAAAGTAAAAGGAGGGTAACAAGGTAGAAAAAGACAGAGTTTTGGTGGCAGCCGGAGTATGATGGGAATTCTCATAATGGGGAGTGACAAAATAAGTGAAGATGATTAAGATACTGATAGTAGATGACAGCGCTTCGGTGAGGGACAGCTTACGCAGCATCCTTAGCCCCCACGCCGACTTCAAGATAGTAGGGCAAGCTGTAGATGGACTAGATGCCATAGCCAAAGCCAACGAACTTCACCCTGATGTAATCCTGATGGATGCCCAGATGCCTGAAATAGATGGAGTAGAGACTACCCGATATATTAAGAAGCGTTTCCCCGAAATTAGGATTCTATTTTTAACTGCCCATATTAGCTACGTTAAAGAGGCACTTGCTGCTGGGGATGGTTACCTGCTAAAGGACTCTGGACGAGACAAGCTGCTTAAAACAATCAGGGAACTGGTTGAATAGGGTAGTCGTATACACTTTCTTGTTAACCACCGACCACTATCCGCCTTTTAGGCTTAGCGACTAAGGCCTACAGGCTAGCAGAAAGGATGGTGAATGCCCGTTCCAATCTCTTCCAGCCCTTCCTAAGAAGGGCTAATCGGGTTGCCTGAACCCCCTTTTATTCAGGCTCATTATTCAATTAGAATAGAGTTATCTTATT
>JAIWFK010000187.1:0-2328 GCA_048631695.1 Calditrichales bacterium | reverse complement strand
CTACCAAATACAATAGGAGTCTAGCTTGACCGAGGAAAAGACACTATCCAGCCAACTTATCTATGAGGGACGAGCAGTGAAGCTACGGGTTGACACTGTGCAAATGCATAGTGGCAGGCAAACCACACGGGAGATTGTAGAGCACAGCGATTGTATAGCTATCGTGGCTATTGATGACAATGACAATGTATTACTGGTTAATCAATTTCGCAAGCCAGTAGAGAAGGAGCTGTTAGAAATACCGGCTGGTGGTATTGAGCCCGGCGAAGACCCGGTGGCTACTGTTCATCGCGAATTGCGTGAGGAAACAGGCTACCTCCCCCGAAAGGTGGAAAGGTTAGGTGGTTTTTATTCCACGCCGGGTTATTGCACTGAATATCTTTATCTTTATCTGGCTACCGAACTTGTTCCTAGCCAATTATATGCTGAGGATACTGAGAATATTACATTAACCCGGGTGCCGATTAATCAGGTTCGTAGTCTTTTAGCCTCTGGCTCCATTTGTGATGCCAAGAGCATTGCCGGCTTGCTTATCTTCCTGGAGCATCGGAAATCAGCCCAGTTCGTTCGATAGCTTGTGACCGCCAAGAAGGTGCATATGGAGATGAGGCACTAGCTGTCCACCCTCTTTACCGCAGTTTATTACCAGGCGATACCCACTTTCAGAAACACCTTCCCTTTTTGCTAATTGATTGGCAATGTTCACCATATGTCCTATTAGCTGAGCCTCTGCTTCAGATAGATGAGTGAGGGAAGGGATGTGCCTCTTGGGGATTATAAGCAGATGCACAGGTGCCTGAGGATTGATGTCAGGGAAGGCAATCACTTCCTCATCCCGGTAAACGATTTCACTAGTTAGCTTGCCAGCTACAATCTGACAGAAAATGCAATCCATCTTAACCCCTCCTCTGGTATCTGGCTTTACCCTGGTCAAACAGGTCTTCCCCATAGATATCGTTGGCTACAATAGCTGGGAAATCTTCAACATTAAGCCGCAAGATAGCTTCTGCGCCCAAATCTTCATAAGCTATAACCTCTACCTGCTTAATAGATTTGGCTAGTAAAGCACCAGCGCCACCAATAGTGGCAAAATAAACAGCTCTATACTTTTTGATAGCCTCTTTTACTGCTGATGAGCGGTTACCCTTACCAATCATAGCTCTAATTCCGGCAGCGATAAGGCGTGGGGTGTAGATATCCATACGACTACTGGTAGTGGGCCCGGCTGAACCAATAACTTGGTCTGGTCGGGCAGGGGAGGGCCCCATATAATATAGCGTTTGCCCGTTAAGGTCAAAAGGTGGCTTATCACCTTTATCCAGGGCCTGGACGAGCCTATAGTGAGCGGCATCACGGGCAGTATAGATAACGCCAGAAATCAGAACTCTAGTGCCTACGGCCAGCTTTTCTATTATTTCAGCCTCAATTGGTGATGTAATATTTATCTACCTCACCCCCTACAGAGGAAATTCTAAATTCTAAATACTGAATACTAAATAAACTCAAATTTCTAAATTCATAATTCAAAACCATTTTGTTAATTTGGTTATTAGTGCTTTGTATTTAGGATTCTATCATGTGCTTCGCCCCTTCAGGCTTACCCCTTTTATAGTACGGTCTCTTTATGGCGGGCACAATGGCACTGGAGATTGACGGCTACCGGTAGGCTGGCAATATGGGTGGGCATAACCTCAGCTTGCACTGCCAGAGCAGTAATCATACCGCCAAAGCCCAGTGGTCCAATACCTAAATCATTGATACGGCTTAGAATCTCTTTCTCAAGCTCAGCGACTTCAGGGTCAGGGTTTGGCTCAGCTACTGGACGCAATAGTGCCTTCTTAGCTAGTAGCATTGCCTTTTCGGCTGTGCCGCCTATACCTAAGCCAACAATCAGTGGTGGACAGGGGTTACCCCCTGCCTCATCAACGGTTCTCACTACCAGGTCAATGATGCCCTGTCTGCCATCACCTGGCTTGAGCATAGCCAGTTGGCTCATATTCTCAGCCCCGCTTCCCTTGGGCATAAGGGTAATATTTAACTGGTCACCAGGAACTATTTCGGTATGAATAACCGGAGGGGTATTATCCCTGGTATTTATTCTGGCTGAAAATGGTTGGCTGACTATGGACTTACGTAGATAGCCTTGACTATAGCCCAGACGCACTCCTTCCTCTACGGCGGCATATAGGCTACCGCCAATAATATGAGTTTCCTGCCCTGTTTCAAGAAAGACCACTGCCGTGCCACAGTCCTGACATAGCGGCAGGCGCTCCTCTTTAGCAATTCGGGCATTCTCTATGAGTTGAGTTAAGACATCCTTCCCCAGTG
>JAIWFK010000186.1:0-2340 GCA_048631695.1 Calditrichales bacterium | reverse complement strand
AGTCCAACTTCCAAGTTAGGTGGCCTAGAAATGGAGGTGCCCTCTTTGGGTAAAAGTAGCTTGTTTTAGTATATGGAATAACTAAAAGAGATGGCTCCGGCTACAATGAAGAGGTGCAGGGACAAAAGCACCAAATCTAAGTAGAAGGAGCCATCGAATGAAGAATAGTGCAGCAAACAAGCTCAAGCAAGTCCCGGTGGGGTATCTGGTGATAGGAATTGATCCGCACAAGAAGAAGCATGCAGCAGTGATCATGACACAGGATTTCACTACCCACAGTAAGTTTAAGTTCAATAACTCCAAAGAAGGTTTTGAGATGGCACTAGAACGAATCAGGATGGAGATGGTAAGGACTGGTTCCAGAGGTGCCATTTTCGCTATAGAGACAGGCGGGCATTACTGGCGTAATCTGGCTTACTTCCTGGATGAGAGAGGTATTCCCTTCCGCTTCATCAATCAGTTTACACTCAAGCGTAGGCGGGAAGGAAAGGATCTCAACCGCAGGAAGAATGACTATAGGGACAGCGAAGTGGCAGCCCAGTTGCTGTGCACCGGTGAGTTCACCGAGACCCAGTTGCGGCATGGAGTTTATGCCGAATTACACGCTGCCCACAATGCCTATCGTCGGTTAGTCAAAGAGAGAACCAGGATCACTAATCTGGTCAAAGGGCTATTGGACGGACTTTTCCCAGAGTTTACTCAGGTCTTCAAGAACCCTTGCGGTCTGACAGCTCTCAGTGTGCTCTCTATCTGTCCGGTACCCGAGGGTATTGCCGCGATGACAGAAGATGAGTTTGTAAACACTATCAGAACAGGGCACCGGGGGCTCCTTATGAGGAAAAAGCTACGTGCTCTTCACTATGCTGCTCAAACTTCTATCGGAGTTAAGGCAGATGCCCAGTCTGTATCATATGAGCTTTCATTCCTGGTAGAAAAGCTTAGCCTTATCAAATGGCATATCCGTAGCATAGATGAGACCCTGGTGAGACTGGTGAATGAAACAGAGGAGGGTAAATACCTGCTCTCGATAATTGGACTAAACTATATCTCAGTAGCCGGAATACTGGCAGAGCTTGGTTCTTTTCGGTCCTATAAGAGTGCCAAGCAACTGATAAAGATGGCCGGCAGCAATCCCACTGAGTCGGAATCAGCCGGGAAACGAAGAGGCCATACTCCAATGAGCAAGAAGGGGCGTCCGGTACTACGCTATTGTGCCTGGACCGCTGTTATCCCTATGTTGCGATTTAATCCTGATTTTCGTGCCTGGGCAAAGAAACTGCGGGAACGCCCAGTACATGCCAATCCTCTTAGCGGGAGGGAGATTGTAGGGGCAGCGCTCAACCGCTTGCTGCGATTGGCCTTTGTGCTGGTTAAGAATCAAACCTTTTATCAAGTTCCAGAAATAGAGTCAATACCAGAACTGGAATTACTACCGGTAGCTAGCTAGGAGGTAATTATACATCAGGTGGGCAGGGAGACGCCGCTGCTTGTTTTGGGAGCTCATTTGAGCAAACCCGTGTACACAACATGGTGCCCCTGCCCTCCTGGCCAAACCCGTATGAAGTATGATGGGACCTTCTTTTAAGGAGTGAACCCGTATCTAACCGCTAAATTGGGAGCCAGGACAAAACGAAATCAGTGCCGCCTTCTGGGTAGTGAGAGGTAACATTGACGCATGTAAGGAAATAGGCCTTCCTGCATTCAAGCCTTTGTTCTCATTGTTGGGGCATTTTACTGAAGACCCGGGAGTTGGTGTGGAAAAACACATAGGACCTGTATTTGGAGCAATCAGGGAAATTGGACCGCAGGCTGTAGATTATCTAATTGAGGCAATTATGAACTACAGAAATAGCTACCAGCAAGTATCTTTCAGTGGTAGAGATGAACAGACTATGGTGAATGCTATTCGATTGTTGGGAGAGTTCAAGAACAAGAAAGCAACGAGCTTGCTAATGCAATTCGTTGATAAAACAGTCGATCCACTATATGTCACAGGGACCAGCCGAGGGTATGCTGCAGAAGCACTTGGTGAAATTGGTGATGATCGTGCTGTTGATTTGCTCATACAACATTTGAGGGGGGAGCAATTTTTTGAATCGAACAATATTATGATTGCTTTGGGGAAGATTGGCGACAAGCGTGCTGTACCCGAGCTTGTAAAGAAGCTTAGCCTACAAGGGGAATCCTTATCTCATTTTCGTGTAAAGGAAAAATGTGCTGTGGCAAAAGCCTTGTCTATGTTCAACTGGCAACCTGAAGAAAACGAAACTGGAGTGTTATTTCACTTTTTTTCATTTGAGTAACATAAATGCATACAAATGGTAAAATCTGCAATAAAGC
>JAIWFK010000185.1:786-2364 GCA_048631695.1 Calditrichales bacterium | reverse complement strand
GAAGGTACAATATTAAAGATTCGTAAGTGGGAAGCTGAGCTGTGGTCTTATATAAGTAGTGGTGATGGTATGGGCTGCCCTTTAAAAGGGCGAAGTCAGATTAGAATTAGACATGCTGGTGGTCAGGTTCGGTAATAAATAAAAGGCAGGTAGAGGCAGTGGATAGGGAAATAACCGAGCAACCATTATAATTTTTTACCAACTCTTTCACCATTTGGCAGATTCAGAAGAATAGATAGAGAGAGGACTTGATTGAGCATTAAAGAGCTAGAATATATGATTGGAAATATCCCTAACTGGGAATGTGAGTTGTGGTCTTATGTAAGTAGTGGCGATGGTATACGCTGCCCTTTATATGACCATTGCCAAATCAGAAAGAGGGGTGGCTGTTGCCCAAGTGAGGATAGGGAACGACTGAACGAATTACTTGATGAGACACAATGTAATCCTCATAGCTTTGATTTTGTAAGAAGTGAAAGTGGATGTGAAGGCCTGGGCAGGCTATTTCATCTGGTAGAAATGCTGGCACAGCGGTGCTTTGGGGCGGGAAAGGTTTGCCACCCGCCGGTGCCAACAGGGCTGGTTAGGCTATTTGACCAGCAGCATGATATAGAAGTCCGCCAAGTGCCACTGAGAGTTTATCATGGTGCTATCTGGCATCATAGAGATGAATGGGTAATACAACTTAAGGAAAGTGACTCCTCTGCCACAAAGAGATTTACTCTGTTCCACGAGGCTTTCCATATCTTAGCCCATCGTAGAACCGCCCCCGTGTTTAAAAAAATAGGAAGCATGGTAGGTTCTTTCAACGAACTGCTGGCTGATGAATTCGCTAGCTGTCTCCTGATGCCCAGAGATTGGGTAGTGGAAAACTGGTCAAGGGTTGAGGATTTAGACAGTATGGCAGAAATCTTTGATGTTCCCAAGCCAGCGATGTGCCTCAGACTTAGACAGCTCGGGTTGATTTAGCAACCCTATCTCGGTCTTCTTCCGTTGATATTTTGATTTTGTGCAGTAACATCCCTCTTGATAAGGACATACACGGTATGAGTGGCCAACTCGCCTCACCAAGAGTTAATATCAATCTTGTTACCTTGCAATGCCGATACGCCCTTAGATTTTCGTGGCACATCTTTTACTGGCGGTATTGCACATGAAAGCTGGAGGTGGTAGGCTAGCTCATCAACAGGGCTATTATTGGTAATTAGCCTATAGACTACACATACCGTCAGATTGTGTAGTTGTAGTGATTCTCAACTCGATTATCACACAATCTCGTGCTATAATTCGGTTAAGGTTATGTAGAGGTAGATATATGACAGAACGTAATGTGGAAGACCTGGATCTTGAAGATAAACTGACGACAGCCCATGAAGTCAACGAGAACAGGCTTGCGGCACTTTGGAACGCAATAGATACAATTGACACAAAAACTAATATCATTCTAGGGTTTGCTAGTACAATACTAGTAATACTTGCGGGATTCTATTCTTTGGGAACTAAGGCATGGCCGGCTGCATCAATTGTCTTGTTCAGCATAGCATTAGCAGCGTACATAACACTATTAATACTTAGTAT
>JAIWFK010000185.1:0-776 GCA_048631695.1 Calditrichales bacterium | reverse complement strand
AGCTACAGACCAGACGCTAATACTCTTATAGAACATTCCCAAGATGGAAAGTACAACAAGGCAGATATAGAGGGTTGGGTGTCAGCCGAATGTATGTCCGCCTGTTACGCGAACTTGGGAATGTTAAAAACTAAGTCAAGGTTAACCAACTGGGTCTTATACGCTTTTGCTGTTGAGACGGTAACACTGACTTCTGGACTCGCCTACGGTTTGTTTGTTGGCTAATACTTGCTGCGCTTCGGTATCTTAAAATCTGGACCTGGCGGCGGCCCTTTACCAATGCGAAATATTTTGCTCCCACAAACGGGGCAGATACCATGCGTCGCCGGCCTACCATTCTTTAGGGTGATGCTTTTAGCATCTTTCATTTCCCTTTTGGTCCGGCATTTCACGCAATATGCTTGCATCTGAGTAATCACCCTTAATTCTGTACGTCTATACGAATTGTAGGCTTACCTCACACAATCGTCAAGATGTAACAATCAGCCATAAAGTTCACTTTGGTTCCTTATCTCTTGATGCGAGCAAGCTAGTGGTAGAATGGCTTTGTATTATGAAGATTTACGGAACTTGTCCATGAAGTCAACTGTCTTCTGTATGTCCTCAAGAGACACCGCGTTATAGATTGAGAAACGGATGCCTCCGACAGAGCGGTGGCCCTTCAGGCCTAGCAAGCCTTCCTTCTTGGCATCGGCGATGAATTTGTTCTCCAGATCTTCAGTGGGCAGTCGCAAGGTGACGTTCATCCAGCTCCGGCTGTCCTTCTCGGCGGTGCC
>JAIWFK010000184.1:0-2378 GCA_048631695.1 Calditrichales bacterium | reverse complement strand
TATTATCCTCAAATTTCCTTGAGGATATAGTCCCCGGTCTTGGTGAATAGGCAGCTACGTGAACAGTATCAAACATTAGCTCAGAGAGCAGGTTAACCGTTTGCTGGAACTGATAAGGGCTTTCTGTGGGAAAACCGACAATAACATCGGTACTAAGGGCAATCCCCGGTATCTTACTGCGTATCTCGGTGATAAGCTGGCGGTATTGCTCTATAGTATAACCTCGCCCCATTGCTCTTAAAATATCATCGCTGCCTGACTGGACAGGAAGGCAAATTAGCTCGCAGACCTTATCCAGGTAAGCTATTGCCTCAATGAGTCTGTGGCTCATATCCTTGGGGTGGTTAGTCAGGAAGCGTATCCGGGCCAAGCTATCTATAGTGTTTAGTTCACTTAATAAGTCAGCCAGGTCTGGTTTATCAGGCAGGTCATGCCCGTATGAATCCACATTTTGTCCCAGCAGGGTAACCTCTTTTGCTCCACAGCGGACTATCTCTTTAACCTCATCGACTATTTCTACTAGCGGGCGACTCTTTTCTCGACCACGGCGGTAAGGGACAATGCAATAGGAGCAGAAGTTATCACAACCCTGAATAATAGGAACGAAGGTGCTGGGTGAGGGGTGCCGGGGCAAGATAATCTCCAGTTTATCTTGCTTTTCTATCCATGGGGGGTAGTCTCCGGGTTTAAAAAAGTAGTCGACATAAGGGAAACTACCCCGAAGCTGGTCATTCCTAGAGTTTACCAGGCAGCCAGTCAGGGCAAGGGTTATACCGGGATTCGACCTTTTTAGTGATTTGAGCGCACTGAGCTTGTTAATGACACGATTTTCAGCACTCTGGCGCACCACACAGCTATTAAGTATGATAATATCAGCTTCCTCAGCGGTAGCTGTTGCCTGATAGCCTAGCTGCTCCAGGTAGCTGCCAAGCCGCTCTGATTCAGCCTTATTCATTTGGCATCCTATAGTCCAGATGTAATATTGAGTCATCGCCTTTTACTCTTGGGTATTGAAAATACACACCCTTTGCTGAGGGGCGTATTACTTCATCTATGGCGGAGGGGGTGGGATTTGAACCCACGACCCCGATTTCTCAGGGTAAGCGCTTAGCAGGCGCCCGCACTAGACCACTATGCGACCCCTCCTTAGTTCTGTGGAGCTAGTAATAGTCTAATTTATGCATATTTACTATATCACAACCTCTTATTTTGCTCAAACCTCATGGAGGTCATTTGCCAAGGGTAGCTTGAAGGGGCGAGGCTCACCAGAGGTCGCCACGGCGACTCGCCTCTGGCGAGGTGAGGTAGATAAATAACTTTATTGAGAGCTTCCTTGGGCTATGCTATGATTGTATAGAAGCAAGATGGAGATAAATGTTTTAATTGATGAAGACCTTGAGGGAAAACTTGAGGAGAGCTGGCTGCAAAGCGTAGCTGAGCAAGTTATCGTTGCCCAAGGTGTTACCTCTAGAGTGGAGCTAGGTCTGGTTATTGCCAGCCAGGAAAGAGTGCAGCAGTTAAATAAAAGTTACTTAGGCAGGGATGAGCCTACCGATGTGCTTGCCTTTTCTATGCTACCGGACCAGGGAGAAACTGGGGTGGAGTCCCCTTCTTTTGTAATGCCCCCTGATAGAGTGTTGCATCTTGGTGAAGTGATTATCTCTTACCATCAAGCAGTTATCCAAGCCGAGGAGCACCAGCACTCTATAAAAAAGGAATTAACCATTCTCATTATTCATGGTGTGCTTCATCTCTTGGGATACGAGGATGATAAGCCCGAGCTAAAGCACCGGATGTCAGCCAGAGAGGCAGAAATTCTTAATTATATTGAAGAGGGAATAAGTTGAAGGTTATTGGTATTGCTGGTAGCCCGCGGCGGGGTGGTAATACTGACCTGTTGCTGGCTGAGGTTTTAAGAGGCGCTGCCAGTAAGGGGGCTGAGGTTAAGACTATTATCCTTAACGACCTTAAGATTACCCCATGCCAGCATTGTGATGCCTGTCTGGAGAAAGGCGAGTGCCGGATAGAGGATGACATGCAGATGGTTTACCGGGAACTGGAGGGGGCTGACCGAATAATTCTAGCCTCTCCTGTACAATTTATGGGGGTAACGGCTCAAATGAAGGCGATGATTGACCGCTGCCAGGCATTATGGGCACGTAAGTATGTGCTAAAAATACCACCGCTGGGCAACCAAAGAGAGAGAAAGGGGTTTTTTATCTCGGTTAGTGGTAGAAGGGTAGCCAACCTGTTTGAGCCTTCAATAGCTGTAGTAAAGAGCTTATTTAATTGCCTTAATCCCGCTAAGCTCGGTTCAAAAACACCCACGCCGCGTTGCTGCTCAACATTTTCTTTCATATAACAAGGTAGAGAAGCAA
>JAIWFK010000183.1:0-2398 GCA_048631695.1 Calditrichales bacterium | reverse complement strand
GAAAAGGCTCTAAGGCAGCCTCAGCCCATTCATCAGGCGGACAATCACAAATCTCCATAGCTATTCTATGTAGGTTTGGCATCTCACCTTCAAAAAGGTAGAGTGGATAGGATGTCTCTCCTCAAAAGGTTACACTCTTATCCCCTTTACCTACTTTTATCTCTCTAACTTTGCCGGTATATGATGTTTTAGGAATTTCAAATACCATTCCCACTCTCCTTTACATAACTACAAAAACAATTCAAAGCTAATCAGATAGGAATTGTTTCCCGAAAATTTGTAATGGGGGTTTAAAAATGATTAAGACAACTAGTGAAGGCGTAGGCAAGTTCTATCAGGGTTTACCGGCACTAGCTGTAATAGTTACTGCTCAAGCTAATGGAAGGGAAAATGCTATGGCAGTAGCCTGGCATGCCCCTGTCTCTTTTAATCCGCCCCTTTATGGGGTGTCTATCTCACCTAAGAGGTTTACCTACCAGCTTATTGCTGAGAGTAAGGAGTTCGGGGTCAACTTCTTACCTTTTGAGGCGGCTGAGCTGGTCGCCTCGGTAGGTGGTAGCAAGGGTAGTGAAACAGATAAATTTCAGAAGTTCGGTATTGCCAGGAATAAACCAGTAAGAACAGCGGTGCCAATCTTGGAAGCTGCCTACGCTGCCTATGAGTGCCGGTTAGTTGATGATAGGGGCTATGGTGACCACAGGTGGTTAGTGGGAGAGATTGTAGCTACCCATTTAATGAAGGAGGTGTTTACCCCAGATGAAATAGTAGATTTGGACAAGGTTAGCCCTATTCTATATTTAGGTAATGAGATTTATGCTACTATATCAAAAGATACACTTAGAAGTCTGGACCGTAAAGTCTATGGCGGAATTTAAAGGAGGGCTGCAGTGATTGATGAGGCTGGAATCAAGAAGGCAATTATTTCTATCATTAAGGCTATTGGCGAAGACCCAAAAAGAGAAGGTTTAGTGGATACTCCAACCCGCGTAGCCGAAATGTATAATGAGCTTTTTATGGGGCTTGATATGGACCCCAGAAAGGAGCTAACGGTAGGTTTTGAGGAAGGACACCGGGAAATGGTAATTGTGAGGGATATTCCTTTTTATTCTATGTGTGAACATCACCTTTTGCCATTCTACGGTGTAGCTCATATAGGCTATATTCCTAATGCTAGTGGGCGTATTGTCGGTGCCAGTAAGCTAGCTCGGGTGGTGGAAATTATTGCTAAGCGCCCCCAGATTCAAGAGAGAATGACCACTCAGATCGCTGATGCTATTGTTGACGGGATTAAGCCTGATGGGGTAGCAGTGGTTATCCAGGCTGAGCATCTGTGTATGGTTATGCGCGGCATTAAGAAACCAGGAAGCTCCATTGTTACCTCAGCCCTCAGGGGTACCTTTCAAGAGAAAGCAAAGACCAGGACTGAGTTCTTCTTGCTGATACAGGGTAGATATACCCCTACTCACCCATAATTTGCACTATAATTTGCCTTGACCGGGGCCGGTTGTCGAAATCCACTAGAATTATCTGCTGCCAGGTTCCCAGGCTTAACCTTTTGTCGGTGAAAGGAATCACTAGTGAGGCACCCAGTAGTGAGGAGCGGACATGAGAGTATCCATTGCCATCGCTCCAGCGGTTATCATGATTATAGGGGATGTTTCTGGGGACATTCCGCTCCCACATATTCTCAAAGTCAGAAAGCAGGCCAGACTCAAATTCAATAGTAGATAATCCGGCGGTTGAACCGGCTACGAACAAGGTAACAGTTCCATCTGTTATATCCGTCTCAGCTACCTGCTGCCCCACTTGAGGAGTAATGTCTATAATATCACACTCTCCTTTAGTCTGAAGACTGATTTTTTTAGTGATTACCATTTAAGTATCACCTCCCTTCCCTATTTGTCATAAGAATTTTTGTCCCACACTATATCTTCTAAGTCAAATACAGGTCCGTCCTTGCATACTTGCTTGAGCCCGTTTTTTGTCTTCACTGTGCACCCATAGCAAACCCCAAGCCCGCACCCCATCCTTACCTCCAGGGAAATCTGAATTGGCTTCAGCCGGTACTGGCTTTGGCTGGCGATAGTACGATACATTGAGGTGGGTCCGCAGGCAAAGATTTGGTCTGCCCAGCCAATAAAATCTGGTAGAAGGTCTGTTATCATGCCCTTTTTACCAGCGGTTCCATCCTCGGTGGCAACAATAAGCTCTGCTTCAGGAGGTAGGAAATGTTTGGAGTAGAGCTTATTAGCCGTCGGTGCTCCTAATAGCAGCGTTACTGAGCATCCTTGATACAGGGCTTCCTGAGCTAGAAAGCGTAGCGGGGCAATGCCTATACCTCCGGCCACTAATAACAGGTTATGTGAGGCAGGGTGAATGGACTAGCTATTACCCAATG
>JAIWFK010000182.1:0-2421 GCA_048631695.1 Calditrichales bacterium | reverse complement strand
CCTGACTAGGAGCAATACCCAGCGTCTGGCTGAGCTGCTTTCGCATTCCATCAATGAAATCACTAAGTCTAGGCTGCTCAGCTACAATGGTAGCATCTACATTATCCACCTGCCAGCCATTCTTGGCTAGCTCATCCCTTACCCTTTCAAGCAGGGTCAGGCTGGAAATATCCTTATATTGTGGCTCACCGGGCGGGAAGTGGCTACCTATATCACCCAGAGCCGCCGCCCCGAGCAGGGCATCAATAATAGCGTGAGTTAATACATCGGCATCGCTCCAACCACTAAGCCCCTTAGCAAATGGTATATCTATCCCCCCCAAGACTAATTTACGCCCTGGAATCAGGAGATGGACATCATAGCCTATGCCAACACGATTTTTACTTTCCATATTTCTGCCATAAAACCTCAGCCAAGACGGAGTGGAAACAATATAACACAAACATTTCCCTTCATTATACCTGTTAGCCTGAGTGTTCAGCAATGAGTGATAAGGAATCTAAAAACCCCTAGATTATAATCCGCTTCATGTAGGTAGGATATCTTTACAGAACCCAAGACAAATGGTAGAGTGGCATTACCAGAGGAGCACAGGGGACGGCAAGACATGACCGTAGCTGTTGCGTGTAACCTTGTAGGAGTTTAATACGAAAGGAGGAGAAACAATGGATTACACAGCAAAAGACTACAGTAGCCTCATCGGAATGGAAGGCTTCAGCGAAACCCCGCTGAAGAACCACTTTACTCTCTACCAGGGCTACGTGGCCAATACCAACAAGTTACTGGACTCGCTCTCTACCTTGTTGAAAGAAGGTAAAGTCGGCACCCCAGAATATTCCGAACTAAAGCGGCGGATGGGTTTTGAGTTCAATGGTATGCGTCTCCACGAATACTACTTTGACAATCTCGGTGGGGATGCCTTATTAAACAAATCAGGCAAGCTGAGCAGCAAGATGGCTGAGGACTTTGGTAGCTACGAGGAGTGGGAAAGGGATTTCAGGGGAACAGGCACCATTCGCGGCATTGGCTGGGCTATCCTGTACCAGGACAATGTTACTGGAAGGCTTCTGAACCAGTGGATTAATGAACACGAGACTGGTCATCCTGCCGGTTGTGCTCTCATCTTGGTACTGGATGTCTTCGAGCATGCCTTCATCATTGATTATGGGCTGAAGCGAGCTGACTACATAGCAGCCTTCTTCAAGAACATAAATTGGGAAGTAGTGGAGAGCCGGCTGAAATAGAGGGCAATAAGCCGGCTCCTTCGTGGGAAGAAGAGATTAATCCTTTTCTAATTTGTTTATTTCCTTTTCTACTTCTTCCGCTCCTTCGCCATAGAATTGTTCTTCGTCTGGTGCAAGCTGCTTTAAGAGTCTAAGGAATTCACCAGCGTGAACTCGTTCTTCGTCAGCGATATCCTTAAGCACTTCTACAGCTAGTTTGTTATCCGTTGATTCTGCGAGCTGCATATACATTTGTATTGCTTCATACTCAGCAGCGATCATAAACCGCACTGCACGAATTAATTCCTCGTGTGTAAGCTTCCGGCCGTGTGCAAGACCCGAAAATGGTGTCCCAAAGTCAGGCATAATTAACCTCCCTTCTTGAAATATGTCCCTTAGTCTCAGTAGTACATACTCTACCATACTCTATCCTATGTCTTCTAGCGACCGAATGAAACCTGACGAGGTGTAAGTAATCGTGAATCCCTGTTCGTGCGGAATGCAGTTACAACTTCGGAGAGGAAAGTAGCATTAGCCAGGCACTATTGTAAGCTTGGCTACAGCAAAGCCTATAACGCTAGATTTCAATAGGTGTCAAACCATTCTGAGTAGCTTTCCTATGATATAGCACCCACTCAGCTAAAGCCAGGTCATTGGGAGTGGTTACCTTTATATTATCATAAGAGCCCATATATAACTTAACCTTATAGCCCAACTGCTCCACCAGTGAGGCATCATCGGTCACGTCACCATTTGCCCGAGAGTAAGCCTCAGTTATTATTTTGATGCCAAATACTTGTGGCGTCTGCACTGCCCATAGATTTTGACGTGGTGGCGTCTGGTGGACTATTCTATCATCTCCCGCCAGCTTAATGGTATCCGTAACTGGAACGGCGGCTACAGCAGCACCGGTTTCCTTGGCTGCCTCCAGCCCGCGGTTAATCAAGTCCACAGTTACTAATGGTCGGGCGCCGTCATGGATTACCACCCAATGGCAATCCCTGAGCCGGCTCAAGCCCGCAGCGACCGAATCCTGCCGCCGCTCGCTGCCGGGACAAACATCGGCTACCTTGGACCACGCCTGCTCAGCTACTAACTGCCGACACTTCTCCAGACTCTGTTTATTTACCACCACCACTATCCGGTCAATAAGGTCGCAACTTTGAAAGACATCGACTACCCGGGCTAAAACTGGCTT
>JAIWFK010000181.1:0-2431 GCA_048631695.1 Calditrichales bacterium | reverse complement strand
TGGGGATCCTGCGGCCGGAGGGTATTGGAAGGTAGAGGCCCTGAGTGGAATCTCCCATAACCTTTCTGATACCGAGATAGCAACCGGTAATCCCGCCACAGGGCTCTGGGATGGAAACTGGCTCAACTGGCTCTGTATGCACCTTTTCAAAATCAACAAAAACAGATTTTCCAAAGATAGAACCTATACAAGATATATGAGAACTAATTATGCGAAAAAAAGGGTTAAGCAGTTTATAAAGAAGATGAGAAGAATTGTTGTAATTTCTTAAAATAAGCACTGGTTTTTTCATAATAGATTTAATCAAATTGAAGTCTAGATTCTTGAATTCTGGCCACTCAGTAATAATAACCACAGCCTCGCTATCTCTAGCTACCTCATAAGGCTCCCTACAAAACTCAAATTCCGTATGCAACCGAATTTCTTCTAAAGAAGCCTTCGGGTCATAAGCCTTAACCGTAGCCCCTTCATTGACTAAGTCTCTGATAATCTCCAGGGCGGCCGAGCGGCGCAGTGTGCTGGTGCCAGCCTTGTAAGTTAGCCCTAGAATACCTACGGTCAGGTTCTTGACTGAGCCATATACCCTTTGTAGCTTTCTCAATACCAGCCCATTCTGCCGCTGGTTTACGCTCAGCACTCCATCAATTAGATGGGTTTCACAGCCACAGCTTTCGCCCAGCTTCTTAAGTACCTTCAGATCTCTGGCCAGTGTTCCGCCGCTGAAAGCCAAGCCTGGTTTTAATGGTAATTTTGGTCCGAGCCTGATATCTGATTGCAGAGCTGCGGCTACATCTAAGGCGTCTGCACCCAGCTCGTCACAGAGGTTACCTATTTCATTGGCAAAGCTAATAGATGTAGCCAGGAAGGCATTAAGCGCATGCTTAGCCATCTCGGCTGACCTCAAGTTCATCCTGAGCTTGGGCGCCTTGATGACACCAAAGAAGGCTTCTACCCTGTCCAGAGTGGAACTGCTATCGGCGCCGATTATTACCCTGTCGGGGTTCTTAAAGTATTCTATGGCTCGCCCTAGCCGCAGATTTTCCGGGCTGTAGGCAATATCAAAATCTAGAGAAGGGTTGTTCTGCTTTATTACTGACTTTATTTGCTCACATGTGCCGATAGGAACCTGGCTGCTGACGATGATTAACGAATCATTTTCAAGATACTTGGATAACTCAATGCTGGTGTTAAAAATTTCAGATAGCTCAACCTCATCATTCTCATCTACCAGAGTGTCAAAGGTTATGAGTACATAGCCTGAACCTTTCACCACCTGACTTAAATCCGCGGTATAGCTCAACCTTTCTGATTTGATATTATCACTCAGCAGCTCCTGTAATCCCGGCTCAAATAAGGGCGGAATGCCACTGTTTAAATCCTTCACTTTATTGGCATCTTTATCCATCCCTACTACAGAATAACCCAAATCCGCCAAACAAGTAGAGACCACAGAACCTAGATGCCATATTCCTATTACACAAACCTTTTCGGCCACCAAGATTTCTGACTCCTTTCTGTCTTCCTTTTCTATTCCATCACTCATTCTTGTCTAGAAGCCGCCTAGTAGCCAGACGCACCGCCTCATCGGAGCTATGTCTTGCTTGCCAGCCTAATCTCTTCATCTTATCGACATTAAAATGAACTACAGGAGCATCTCCAGGCCAACCCCTCTTCCCACCAGTATACTTGAACCGAACATTCTTCAGACGCATTTCCTCAACTACTATCTGAGCAATTTTGCTCACTTTACTAAAGAAACTACAGCCCAAATTATAGACATCGCACTCACTGTCTGACCTTTGGAAAGCGCATAGCATACCCTCAATGCAATCCTCGACTAAGAAGAAGTTCTTCTCCTGGTTACCGTCACCCAGTATTTCTAGCTCTTCAGGATTTTTCTTAAGCTTTTGAATAAAGTCGTAGATTACACCATGCCCCATCCTGGTTCCCACCACATTGCCAAACCTGAATAGCCAAGCCCTAATGTCAAAGAGGTGGCAGTAGGCGTTAATAAGTCCTTCGCAGGCAAGTTTTCCGGCACCATAGAGATTTATGGGCAGGAGAGGACCAAAGGTTTCAGCAAGAGGTATCTGTGGAGCATCTCCATAGACGCAGGCGCTTGAAGAAAATAAGATTTTATCGATACCAAGCTGCTTCATTGCCTCAAGAACATTCCGCGTAGCGATTGTGCAGTTATTCAAATCGAGGTCGGTAATCTTATTCCCGGTCGGAATATCGGTGTTGGCTCCCAGATGCCAGACAATATCGTGTCCCCTCATCGATTGTTTTAAGGTATCAAAGTCCAGAAGGTCAGCCTGGATAAAGCGAAAGCCTTCTTGCCCAGGTGGTGCTAGAAATTATCCTCGTTTCCAGATACGAGGTTATCATAGACGGTAACTTCATTTCCCATTTCTATCAATTTATCCCCGAA
>JAIWFK010000180.1:0-2432 GCA_048631695.1 Calditrichales bacterium | reverse complement strand
TTGCCTGAGGCTATGCCTACTGAATCTCAACTCTCCAGTGGTGCGTTACAGGGCGAAAATGACTTCGGCAGAATCGGTTATGGTGGTCCCTGCCCACCACCCGGTCGTACTCATCGCTACTGCTTCACTCTTTATGCACTGGACAGAGCCCTGGATTTAAAGGCGGGCGTATCTAAGAAGCAGGTTCTTAATGCCATGCAAGGGCATATCCTGGCTCAGGGGCAGCTCACCGGCACCTACCAGCGTTAGCGTGCCTATTAGTGTATAATAGATAATGTCAGCAAATAAGAGTAGGAGGTGTTAGCCATGGCAGTAAAAGCTTATGTGCTAATCGAAGCGGATGTAGGTAAAGCAGGTGCGGTAATGAGTGCTGTCCGGAAGTTAGAAGGGGTAAAGTCAGCGGATTCAGTAACCGGCTCCTTTGATGTAATTGCAGTTATCGCAATGGCAAACCTGGATGCTGTAGGCAGCGTGGTCAAGCAGATTCACGCCGTGGGAGGGGTTAGTAAGACTACAACCTGCATTGGGGTAAAGTACTCGTAAAGCGGATAGTGTCAAAGATAGCACCCAGGTCAATGAGATACATTTAAAGCCTTTCAAGGAGACTAAACGCAGAAAGAGACTACTGGTGAGGGATACAAAGTGGCGGTAGATAAATATACCTCGCGACAGTTAGACATTCAGAATGAAGAGGCAATCGATTTTGCTGTGCTGGAAGCTATCCCCTTTGATTATGCTGGCTCGGCGACTGAGGTAGTTTACGAGACGGAGGAGTTTACCTTTGTTTGCCCCTGGACGGGCTTACCTGATTTTGCCCGATTGGTCATACGCTATGTCCCAGACCACTCTTTAGTCGAACTCAAGTCCTTAAAATATTATCTTATCTCCTATAGAAGTGTGGGAATATTGCAGGAGCATGCGGTAAATCGCATCCTTCAAGATTTAGTCCAATTACTAGAGCCTCTTTCAATGGTAATAGAAGCCGACTACAAGGTAAGGGGTGGGCTGAGAACTAAGGCAACTTCTAGATACGAGAAGGTATAGTTTTAAGGTTAAGCCCACCTGGCGTTTTAGTCTTTTCCTTCCATTAGCTTCTATAGCATCGTTATACTATTTAACATGGGAAATCCATATCTATTGTAGAGAAAGGAGATAGCGATGAAAATATTAGGCAAGGTTCTCATCATGCTCACTATTATGGCTCTTGCCCTGGTTCCACTAGCGGGTTGTACTGGTCCCGAAGGACCAACTGGGCCACAGGGACCGCAGGGTGAGCTGGGACCAGCTGGACCACAGGGCCCAGCAGGCCCCAAAGGATTATCAGGCTATGAAGTCATAGTAGTGTTTGACAGTCGTCATGTTTACTGCTCCTCAAATGATAAAAAGGTCTTAGGCGGAGGATGCTACTGCAAAAATATGAACAAGGAGTTCATCCTGTGTAGCAGACCGATATCAGGCCCCCCAGACGGTTGGCAATGTTTCTGCCGCGAAGAAGGCAAACCCTGCTGCAATGATCCATGGCAGATTTATGTGATCTGTGCATATGTAGACTAGTGCTCTGCCAACTTAATTTTGGAGTGAACCCCTATATACTAGTTTATATATATAAAAATAAGGAAAAAACATGGCTTTTTGTGTCATTCCACTTACCTCCCGCGTATATTATTCCGCGGAGTTGTGGGTTCGGGAGCGGGGGGTAAGAAGATTAAGTATTATTATGTTTATCTGAGGTTCCATACACTTTAATTATAAGAGACCTCGGGGGGAAATCAGATTCCTGAATTGACCCAGTTGCGTATCGTCTTTGATTAGTGGCTCGAATAGGTCTGCCTTCCAGCCAAATGGTATCGGTGCCTTTGTGAACCACTCTTGGAACTCAGTAAGGTGATTTTTAGCGTTGAGAAACTTAGAGAGAAGGAGCGTTAAATTAAACTCAAGGGGGATCATCAAGCTGAGGTACTCACCCCCATTCGCTCATATTCATGCTCGCTGTTCTAATCGTTATTCATCGCAAAATAAACCCCGTTTCTGCCAATTACACTGTATCAGGTAAACAAGGTGTCAATTGAATGGCACCCTATTATAGTTTTCTGTCTGGTTCACCTCACAAATTCTTTTCCAGCCAGACTTTAACCAGCATCGTTGCTCTGCAATCATCTTCATTATAGTCTATGACTTTCTTAATTTTATCTTTGTTCTTGTTTGTGGCCTCTACATACTGAGAATACATTGCGATAGACTCTAAAGCATCGACATCTGTGTGTTTCCTCTTTTAAGTAAATACATAGGGATCAGGCTAGCCATCTGGCAAATATCAGGTAAATCTATTGACAATTGTCCTGATATAGTTTATAATACTCACCTACTACATAAAAAAGGGTGTTGTCTAGTATGTCTTACGGAAATAAAGAGGAGTTTAAGAATAAGGTGAA
>JAIWFK010000179.1:0-2446 GCA_048631695.1 Calditrichales bacterium | reverse complement strand
AACTCAAGATGGGTCGGATAGACTGAAAGAAGCCCGTTAGGCTTCAACACCCGATAAATTTCATATAATAGTCGTCTTCTATCCCCTTCTTCTGGAAAGTAATAATAGTGTAGAACGTCGTATAGAAGAACCACATCAACAGATTCATTGTCTAAGGCGATTTCTGACTTGCCTGATACATCTAACCTCGCTATGTTTATTAACCCTGCTGATTTAGCCTTACTCATTAATTGATCTAAGACTTCTTTATCTTCATCTAGTGCGTACACTAAACCCTGTTTCCCGACTACCTTTGCAGCTGGGATAGTGTAATTACCAGAGCCACAGCCAAAATCCAATACTTTTTGACCTCTTTTGATACCAATATCTTTCAAGGTGTTTTCAACAGATTCTTTCATCCATCTATCTACCCTGCTTTTCATTTAGCATCACTCTCCAGTAACCACTGTGGTTATCTTAAACTCTACTCCCTAGCGGTGCAACATTTCATCTTGTATGTTTTATTGAAGCTAGCAGATGGCATTTGAGTAGGAGATAAGTAACTACTGTAAAGCTGGAAGGAGCTACTTCTTCCTATTATTCAGTAGTAGCTACTAATCCAGTTATACTTGTTGGAATTGTATCACTATTGGCTTAGTATAGAGAACTAGCAGGAAACCAGGAGGAATCTAAACAAAGACCTCAGTAGTCTAGGGGGGAGACGGTAGGGTGAGTAACCCACCTATCTTGCCTGACAGCGTACAGTCTGCCCTATCGTGTTATAATCAGGTAGTAACCTTGAAGTGGAGCTTGCTCATGGATGAAAAGAGCCTGGAAATACTTGAGTTTCCTGAGATAAGAAAGACACTCGCAGGCTACACCTCTTTTCCTGTCGGCTGTGAGCTGGTTCTTAACTTGAAGCCGCTTTCCCACTATGATGAGGTCTCCACACGGCTCAGGCAGTCCACAGAGGCACGCTATCTATTATCGGTAGAACCAAGTTTTACTGTTGGTGGGGCGTTCGACGTTCGGGAAGCGGTCAGAATGGCGTCGCTGGGGAAAATACTTGAGCCGAAAAAGTTGGTCGAAATCCAGCAAACTCTGGCCACTATGCGTCAGGTATGCAGCAGTATAAATAGAATGGTCAAAGAAGTGCTTCTGCTCTGGTATATTGCCAGAGATATTGTAGAGCTTCCCAACGTGGAAAAGGAAATTGCTCGTTGTATTTCCCCTGGTGGTGAGGTATTAGACTGTGCTTCACCGCAGTTAACTGTAGTCAGGAAACAACTGAAGGAAACGCGTCTGAGCTTGATAGAGCGCCTGGAAGGGATAATGAGGACACCCAGGGGGCGGAAGATAATTCAGGAGCAAATCATAACTAAGCGCGAGGGACGGTACGTCATACCGGTCAAAGTAGAATTCAGAAAGGAAATAAAGGGCATCACCCATGATGTCTCCAACACTGGCGCCACCGTGTTTGTTGAGCCGTGGACAACAATAGAACTGGGAAACACCATCCGTGAGCTGGCGACGGAGGAAAAGCGTGAGGTGGAAAAAGTTCTCCGAAACCTAAGCATGGCAGTGGGCACAAACGAGGCAGAGATTCTGCTTGGTATCTCAAAGTTGGCAGAACTGGACATGATTCTGGCTAAGGCCAGATACGCACGCACTATGAAAGCCTCCGAGCCTGGCTTAATTAACTTATCTGATGCGTCAAATAAAGGCGGCTCACGTGCCTTCATCAAACTCATTGATGCCAGGCATCCTTTGCTTGGACAGAAAGCTATTCCCCTTTCGGTTGACATCGGCCAAGATTTTTCCATCCTTGTCGTCACCGGTCCAAACACCGGCGGAAAAACCGTAGCCTTAAAGACTATTGGCCTGCTAATCCTGATGACGCAGGCAGGGATTCCGATTCCGGCTTCACCAGAGACCCGTCTCCCTGTTTTTGATAGTGTATTTGCTGATATTGGTGATGAGCAAAGCATTGAGCAAACCCTTTCCAGTTTCAGCTGGCACATAGGGAACATCGTGCGTATCATCAAGAATGCCACCGAGAGAAGCCTGGTACTCCTCGACGAGCTAGGCACGAGTACCGATCCCGCAGAAGGTTCTGCTTTAGCCCGTTCCATTTTGTTGTACTTTCTATCATTGAAAATATTAACGGTGGCAACCACACATTATGGAGACCTGAAGGCATTCGCTCACACAACCCCGGGGCTGCAAAATGCTTCCTTTGACTTTGATCCTGTGATCCTTGCGCCAACCTATCACATGACCGTCGGAATACCAGGTGGCAGCAACGCCCTCGCTGTGGCAGCCCGCCTGGGTGTACCGCCCACGATTATTGAGCAAGCCACGACCATGCTACCGCAGAGTGCCCTTGATTTAGAGTCTTTGCTCTCCGACATCGCTGCCGAGAAAATACAAGTTACCGAGATGAGAACGCTTCTAGAAAAAGCGAAAA
>JAIWFK010000178.1:0-2451 GCA_048631695.1 Calditrichales bacterium | reverse complement strand
GAGAAGGAGGATATTGCCCGGTTCATCGTTGATATATTTGAGGGACAGGGAGATACCTATCCCGAATCACCGATTCTGAGGGATGGGGTTAGCTGTGTTGTTCTTATCGAGCATGATATGGGAGTAGTTATGGATTTAGCCGATAGGATTGTGGTTCTCGATTTTGGACGGAAGATTGCTGAGGGCACTCCCGATGAAATCAGGATCAATACGCAAGTCATATCAGCCTATTTAGGAGAGACGAAACATTCCCAGATATAACTGGCTCACTCCCAGGTTCTCTCATCTACTATCTTTTGATGCTCCTTCGTGATACTTCCCTTTTTCACAAATTCAATCCTATCTATCTTGACTCGGCACATATCTTGAAATCTCTTGTTCAAATCACCACTTAATTTTTCCCTGTCTATGGCTTCATCCTTCAACTCAATCTTAAGGGTTATCTCATCCCGTTGTCCCTTGCGCCCAATTACTATCTGGAATTGGGAAACCAGCTCAAAGCTGATAACTGCCTGTTCGGCTTGTTTGGCAACAATAAACATGCCTCTTACTTTAATGGCATCACCAGTTCTGCCAACGATAGCGACTAGCCGGTTGGCTGTCCGACCACAGGAGCAGGGTTTGGTAATATACGAAGACATATCTCCGGTACCAAAGCGGATAAGCCCCCAGGCTTTATTATGGATGGGGGTGACTACTATTTCACCTATCTTTCCTGGTCCTAGCTGTTTTCCTGTCTCGGGGTCAACTATTTCTATTATATATTCATCCATAAAATGCATGCCTGATTTCTGACGACATTCATAGGCGATGGCACCACCTGGTTCAGTAACAGCATAGGCTTGTGCAGTATTAATTCTGTAATCTTCTTCAAAGGCTTTCCGCAGTGAAGAGGATAGCATCTCACCAGTAAACCAGGCACGCTTAAGAGCAAAATCCCGCCGAAAGTCATATCCCATCTCTTTTGCTTTTTCAATGAGGGTCATTAGAAAAGATGGCGTGCCCACGAATCCGGTAATTTTCAAGTCATACATAGTCTGAATCTGAATCTCAGTGTTACCTGTGCCCATAGGTATGACAGTAGCCCCACAATCCCTTAAGGCTTCATGAAACAGAATACCAGCCGGGGACATATGGTAGGTGAATGTGTTAATAACTATGTCTCCCTTCCTAAATCCAGCAGCCCAAAATGACTTAGCAAACCACTTGATAGCCGCAGTTTGGATAGGCTCATAGACTGGGCCAGGTGAGATAAATACACGGTCAACATCCTCAGGAGGAATAGCAAGAAAGCCACCGTAGGGTGGTCTTGCTTTTTGTAACTCTATCAGGTCAATTTTTCTAGTAATAGGTAACTTCTCTAGGTCTCTTATAGTGCTGATTTCGCCCGGGCTGACTCCAGCTCTATCAAATATTTCTTTAGTAGTGGAAGCATTGCGATAAGCATGGTCAATCGCCTGCGACAATCCCTGGTTTAAATATGTCTGCCTTGCTTTAGCAGACATTACCTCCAATTTATCAAAGAATTCGTCTTGCTTACCTGCTGACTCTATAGCCATCGTTTTCGCCTCTTATAGTGTTTTACTTCCCGGTAGCTCTTCTTCGTGCCCAGTGCCGACAGCCCCATATAAAACTCCTTCACATCCTCGTTATTCTTGAGGAAATCGGCCGTACCGTCAAGAACAACTCGTCCATTTTCCATAACATAACCGTAGTCGGCGATACTCAGGGCAATTCTGACATTCTGCTCTACGAGGAGGACTGATGTTTTATGTTCAGTATTAAACCGTTGGATAATATTGTATATTTCGTCAATTAGCAGCGGTGCTAGACCCAGTGATGGCTCGTCCAACATCATTAGCTTAGGGGCAGCCATCATTGCCCGGCCGATTACCAGCATCTGCTGCTCACCTCCAGAAAGATAGCCAGCGGTATTATGCCGAAGCTCCTTGAGTCGTGGGAAGTACTCATAAACCATATCCAGGTCCTGTTTGACGGTACGGCGATTGCTACAGTGATAAGCTCCGACCAGTAGGTTTTCCTCCGTACTGAGGTGTCCAAAGACGTGGCGTCCCTCCAGTGCCTGAATAATGCCCATCTTGCCTATTTTTTCAGCACTTTTCTTATCAATTCTTTCTCCGTTCCACTCAATGCTGCCATCGGTTACTTCCCCCTCCTCAACATGGAGTAGCCCCGATATTGCCTTGAGGGTGGTGCTTTTACCAGCACCATTAGCCCCGAGCAGGGCAACAATCGAGCCGTCCTCTACATTGAGAGACACACCATGCAGTACTCGTATAACATTAAGATAGGCAACCTCAATGTTATTCAGTTTAAGCATACCAAACCTTCTGTTAGCAGGGATCCTGCTCTAGCCCAGCAGGATCCCTGCTCAAGACATCAATTTTCGTCCAAACCGTTATTGGCTGAACCATTCAAAGTCTTCGTACT
>JAIWFK010000177.1:0-2550 GCA_048631695.1 Calditrichales bacterium | reverse complement strand
TGAGTTCCTAACATTGATGCGCGAATTCCCAGAAGTATTGGAAGCAGCAGTTATTGCAACTGAATCCTTTGGAAGTGCTGAGAAGGAGGCTGGAGAGAGAATTCCCATGAAGGTTTTCCACCCTCAGCCGAGGAGGATTGGCGTCAGTGTGTATAAGGAAGGGAATACTTTTGTGGTGGTGGCACCTGGAGTGGAGCGTATTGTAGCCAGGACAGGTGTAACTAGCTCCGAGGTACAGTGGCAGCTTAATAGGATATTTCATAGGATAGGGGTGAGTAAAGCTTTGACGAAGGCTGGGGTTAAGCCAGGCGATAGAGTACGCTGTGGGAGTTTAGAGTGGGAGTGGTACTAGAGTGAATATAGGGGTGATGGGGGGAACTTTTAACCCCATCCATAAGGGACATGTTATTGTGGCTGAGGAGGTAAGAGTCCACCTCAACTTGACTGAGATTTTATTTGTGCCGGCTGGTCAGCCGTGGTTAAAGGCGAATAGTCCTATTGCGGCTGCCGAGCACCGTATGCAAATGGTACGCCTTGCCATTGCCGATAAACCTTACTGCAAACTGTCTACTATGGAGATAGAGCGAGCTGGTCCTTCATATACAGTTGACACTGTTGCTGAATTACAGGGTCAGCTTAGAGGCGGGGATGAGCTTTTCTTTATTTTAGGTTGGGATAGTCTAGCTGAGCTCCCTCAATGGCGGGAGCCATCTCGGCTGATAAAAATGTGTTACTTGGTGGCAGTCCCCAGAGTAGGCTATCCCACTCCCAACCTTAGCTCTCTAGAAGTGGATATCCCCGGTTTATCTCAAAGAGTTATCCTGCTTGATACACCGCAGATAGATATTACTGCCTCCGTAATCAGAAACCGAGTTGCCCAGGGTCTATCTATTGCTCACCTCGTCCCCGAGGCAGTGGAGAGGTATATCAGGGAACACAGGCTATATATCACCGAGCAGTAGAAAGCCTATATTGGCTCATTCTACATTTTGTGTATTATTGGTCAAGTAAAGTCAAGGAGTTTAAATGATGAGACAGTTTATATCTGTTTTATTTGCCTTGGTACTGGTATGTAGCCTCAGCATGGTGGCGGCAGCCAACATCCCGCTGCAGGTAGGGTGGTTTACCCGGTAAACAAGGTTAGTATCTTGATGCCCTGGATTGGCTTAGTATTGCTTCTGGCTTTAGCCGGCGCTTATGTAACTAGATTGACTCTTATTAAGCTAAAAGGTTAAAAAACCAGTAAAGAGCTAGTAAAAATTAGGCGTTAAATATCTAGGTTTCTGACACTCTTGGCGTGGGCCTGGATGAAGGCTTTTCGTGGAGGTACTTCATTACCCATTAGCATGCGGAATATGTGATCAGCCTTGGTGGCATCATCTATACTTACCGACAGCAGAGTGCGGGTGGCAGGATCCATAGTAGTTTCCCACAGTTGCTCAGCATTCATCTCCCCTAGTCCCTTGTAGCGCTGAATCTCCAATTTCTTAGCCTCTTTTAGCTTGCGCATTATCTCTTCCTTCTGCTCTTCTGTGTAAACCCAGTGCTGGAGCTTTGTGGTTTTAATGCGGTATAGGGGTGGTTGGGCAATGAACAGGTGCCCGTTGTTAATTAGCGTAACCATGTGTCGGAAGAAGAAGGTAAGCAGCAGGGTGCGAATGTGAGAGCCATCAACATCAGCGTCAGTCATCAGGATAACCCGGTGATAACGGAGCTTTGATAGGTCAAACTCATCATCTATGCCGGCTCCCAGAGCAGTAATGATGGCACGGATTTCTTGATGAGCCAGCGTCTTATCTGACGGGGCCTTTTCCACATTGAGGATTTTGCCCCGCAGTGGCAGGATAGCCTGGAAGCGACGATTCCGTCCCTGCTTGGCTGAGCCACCGGCTGAGTCCCCCTCCACCAGATATAGTTCACAGTGGGAAGGCTCTTTCTCCGAGCAGTCAGCCAGCTTCCCGGGTAAAGTGCCTGTATCCAGGCTGTTCTTTCTGATGATTAAATCACGAGCCAACTGTAGATGATCTTTATTATTCATATATTCATCCCATATTTGATTTTAACATTATTCTGCCAACAAAATGGTTCCAGGTAATTTGGAGATTATGAATTAAAGCATCCCGGGTTGATATAATCATGTATATGTTAAAAAGACGCTATCGAACTATATTGTTTTTTTTTGCCCGATTAGTTATAGGCCTGGCTTTTTGGGAGATATTTCTGCCAAGAATTGGCTTAAGAAAAATATCCCGAAAAGGGCAAGACCAGCGCTTTGTAGAGGCAGCCCATAATTATCGTCTCCTGGCGATCAAAATGGGAGGTGTGCTGATCAAGGTCGGTCAATTCTTATCTGTGCGGGTGGATATGCTGCCTGTTGAAGTCACTGACGAATTGAGCGGACTGCAGGATCAAGTACCGGCCGAAGATTTCCAGAAAATACGCCAATTGGCCGAGGCAGAACTGGGCGTTTCCCTTGAAGAAAGTTTTTTTAGTTTTGAGGAGGAACCCCTGGCATCGGCATCATTGGGGCAGGTTCACAGGGCAGTATTG
>JAIWFK010000176.1:0-2570 GCA_048631695.1 Calditrichales bacterium | reverse complement strand
CATTGCGGTCCTCTTTTTCCCCGTCATTGCGGGCCTCTTTTTCCCCCATCATTGCGGGCCTCTTTTTCCCCACGTCATTGCGAGCCGAAGGCGTGGCAATCCAGGTGGTGGGGTATTCCTAGGGATTGCTTCGCCGAGTTCACTCCCCTTCTTTGAAGGGTCGGGACAAGCCTCGCAATGATAACTAAACAGCCTCAGGTAGGGGAAGGGGATATGGTTCATAAATCTCGCCATATGCGGACAAAGGCGGATAAACAAACTCATTATTAATGCAATAGGTGGATATTACCTAATCTTACCCTCTTTAGTCCAGCGGCTCTAGCCGCCTCCAGGCATTCCATAGCCTGTTTCCTGGAAGTAACTGGTAAATCTGTCATCAAGAAATCGGGGTAAAAGGCAAGAAGAGTATAAGGAATATTGGAGTCAAGTGAGGAGATGAAGGCAGCAATCCCAGCTACTTCCTCTTTATCAACATAACCGGGGATAAGTAAGGTGCTGGCTATCACTAAAGGTGGAGAGGGTCTTAATTTAGTAAACCCAGCTAAAAAACGGAAATTATCCAGAGTTCGGTTATGGCTAATACCACAAAGAGCTATATGTATCTCATCACTCCACGCCTTGAGGTCAAATTTAATGCAACCACCTGAGTTCAAAGATAGCTTAACCATTTGCTTTAACAAGGCAGGGTGCATTGAGCCATTAGTCTCCCAGCAGATTCGAAGTATCCGCCCCTGGCTTTTCTTCAAGGCTAATCGGGAGGCATAAATGGCATAAGGTAGTTGAGGCGTAGGGTCACCACCAAAAAAGCAGATACAGGCGGTAGAGTCGTCAACCGCCTCAGCCAATTTCGACGCCGTTACCTGAGCCTGTCTACCGGCTAGCTGACGAAAGTGCCAATTCTGACAGAATAGACAGTCAAAGGAGCAAGCCTGAAAGAAAACAGCCAGGTTCTTATAGCCATGCTCTATGCCACGCCGATAGGCAAAGCGAGGATAGCCAGTCCCGGTCCCTCCGGGACAAACCCAATCAGCCACACAATTAGTTGGCAGCGAGTCATAATACCAGCTAACATTCGCCAAGTTAGCGATAGCCCCCTTCAACTTACCACCTATATTGGTGCGCAGCCCGCAATAGCTTACCCCACCCTCAGGAATGGAGCATTCATTCATACAGATATGGCAGGTCTTTCCTCCCTCATCCCTTGGCTGATATGGAGGCAGAGTAAAAGGCTCCCTGGCTTTACGGTGAGCTTCTTTGATAATGGGTAAGACCTTGTCAAAATGGTGGCGAATGCAATCCGAACATAAGCCCAAACTCTGGGAAATAAGCACTGATTCCTTGCCGCAGTGCTGGCACTTGACCGGGGTGCCGGTAGTTAAAGACTGAGGGCGAGTCAGCATCTTAAATTGAGTCTAGCAGATGCTCCAATGGAGGGTCAATATTAAGCCGACCTTTCCACCGCCTGAAAAAGAGTCCCTTATCAACTATCGTCATTATACGGCGAATGTAAAGATACAAGACCTAACTCTACCTACCATCTCAAGACCTTTTTCCCACTACTATTTACTACCCCTATTAGCTGTTTGGGTGATTGTCCGGCGAGATAACGTAGGCTACAGTAGTGATAGATAGCTGAAGAGTAGAGATAAGGATATGGCACATCATGAACGTATAAGCTTTATGCACAAACCGCTATGCCCCAGGTCGAGGGACGATAAGGTAATCTTAAAAAGAAAGGAGGTGATAGAGAGATGAAGAAATTATTAATGGTAGCCATAGTTCTTGCTGTAGCCGTTAGTCTGGTGGCAACCCCTGTTCTAGCAGGAAAGAATGGTCAAGCCGGGAAGTCAAACATAGGACATTTGTATCTCTATGAGAAAGACCAGGACACCTGGGAAATCGTTGAGGGTGGTGCCTGGGGAAAGATGAAGTACAACCTTTCCGGCTCTACCTTTGACTTTGTGTTCAATGGCCACGAGCTGGAGGCAGGATGGGACTACACGCTTATTTACTACCCGGACCCATGGCCGGGGGATGGTCTGATTTGCCTCGGTTTCGGTACCACAAATGATGGTGGAAATGTCAATATAAAGGGGTCGTTTGATACTGGTGATTTGCCTATTCCCACTGATAAAAACAATGCTGACAATGATGATTGTTACGAATACATAAATGAAGACTACAACGGTGCCAAGATCTGGCTGATTCTCGCAGACGATTATGACTGCGAGGATGCGGCATGGAACGCCTGGAATGGCGCCTCGTATCTCTTCGAGGCTGATCTGATCACGTTTGATGACACCGATGAATAGTTGCGAGTTTTAGCAAGCGGAATTATGAGAGAGGGAGTCCCTTCGGGGACTCCCTCAATGTTTCTATAGTATTGTAATTCAGCAGGTGAGGTGGAGGGCGGCGGCCCCTATAAAGGACGTGCCTACCATCACCACTACCCATATAGGAATAAAGCTCAAATTACCAATTATAACTTTTTTCTTGTGTTGTACTTTTTATGCCTCCGCCGCTCAATCAGGTCCTCAATCATAATAATCAGGTCTTCATCCAGTTCCTCT
>JAIWFK010000175.1:0-2590 GCA_048631695.1 Calditrichales bacterium | reverse complement strand
TAGAAATCGCATATCATGTCCTGGTTGTGGAGCTGGTAAGGATAGACTAACGGAAGGTCAATTTACAGTACTCAAAAAGAGGGAAAAGAAGGCGGACAGGAATTCTACAGTCTTTGCGTTAGTTGGGATAGGAAGTATTGGTACTGCAATCCAGGCCACTCTGAATGACTGGGGATTGTGGATAGTAATATTAGCTTTGGCTGTTGGAATCATCGCTTTTATAATATCTATTTCCCAAATGCTTGATGCAAGAAATATTCGGTATTTGCTTACCCTCTGGAAGAAAAGTGAATAGCTGAGTTTTGTTGTAAAGGAAGTGTATTGTGAGTAAGTCGAAACGCAAGCCGAAAAGCAAACCAAATCCATTAGACCGAATAGTGGGATGGGGCGATAGCAATACTGATTTTAATGTGATACCCGACGAGGACCTAACAGATGAGGAGCTAGAGGTTAAATATAATCACCCCGTTTATCTAGAGCATATCCGCAAGCGAGAGCTGGACGATAGCAAGTCTTAGTCACAGCTTATGTGTAAGGATATTACATAAACCAGCCAGGCAGATTATTGTGGCTACCCGATAATGGGTGGCCCTCATCTTATTAACACAACCTCACGCTGCAATACTGTAACTAGTTTATGAACCCTCACCCATTGACAACAGCGCCTCAGTCGACTAGGATTTTTCCACCAGATTATTTAATTTATGTAATATATAAGCGTGGATATATGTATACCCCGTACCATTTAGTAGCTGGCGCTCTAGCTGAGAAAGGAATGAAAACACGGGTGCCCACTGCGGGGGTTGCCCTCCTAAGCCATTTTATCCTTGACAACTTGCTCCTTCGTCACCCAATAATTGAGGTAGTGTACCATATAGACAGTCCTTGGCCACAAGGTACACCTGCTATCATTGCGATTGTTCCATATCCTGACAGTATCCTTAGCACCGTCGTATTAGCTATTCTGGTCATATTGACCCCTATAATAGCTTTCGTTCTGCGGCGTTACTGGTGGGGAATGCTATGGGCTACATTACCAGACATTATTGACTGGATTATTCTATATCCAATTTTTAGTATACACCCTATTCATTACTTATCTGACACACTTTCGACACCTTGGGGATTAGCAATAGAAATTACTCTCCTTCTGCTCATTGTGGGTACTGTCCTACTGAGAAGAAGAGTGGGATTGAGGAATAAGAACATAGTGAAGTGAGGGTTCTACGAGCAGGTGCATCTAGGCACACATAAAGTGAATCGCAAGCGAAACGTGACAAAAAAGGCAGAACGCAGGATTTCGCGTCGGTTAAGCTCCTGACGACCTCACCCATTGACAACAGCCCTGCTATCGCCTACGATGTGCCCACAAAAACAGAAGGCGCAGTTAAAAGGAGGAGAACATGACTGAAATAATAAAGATCAAAAAAGAAGGTGAGATAGCTGAAGTTTTACTGAATCGACCGGAGGCATTCAATGCCTTTCATCTCGATATGATAGAACGCCTTTCAGGTAACCTTATTGCTCTTGCAGTAGATAATGATATAAGAGGGATAGTGATCTCGGGGGAGGGTAAAGCCTTCTGCGCCGGCGGCGATCTGAAGTGGGCAACTAGTTTTCCCCATGGGCCTTCAGTTGCTTTCTACGAACTAGCTGCTCGTTTGCATCAAGCCATCCTGGAAATTCGTCGTATGCGAAAACCTGTCATAGCTGCGGTCAATGGAATAGCGGCTGGTGCTGGGTTTTCGTTGGCGCTGGCCTGCGATTTTCGGGTGATGGCCCAGTCAGCCATTCTACGACAAGGGTATACTTCAAATGGGCTGTGCATCAATGGTGGGGGGACTTTTATGCTCCCGCGACTAGTGGGTCTAGCTCGTGCTCTGGAAATCATTGCCTTTGACAGTCCAATTTCATCCGAACAAGCCTTGGCTTGGGGATTGACGACGAAGGTTGTAGAAAATGGGCGCGCGTTAGAAGAAGCCGTCCATATGGCTCGGGAATTAGCAAGGTGTTCACTTAATTCTTTTGGGTGGTCAAAGCAACTTCTTACAGACTCGTTCAATACACCCTTCGAGACACATCTTGAGCGAGAACGAGTAGGTCTTGTCAGTTGTGCGGCTCATCCTGATGGGAAGGAGGGATTACGCGCTTTTGTAGAAAAGCGGAAACCTGTATTTAATATCGGGTAAATTCTTAACAATTGCTATGAGTCAACTGTCAATCTCTGGACATCGGGTATCAACGAGATACGAATACTGGGTAGCGCGATCGATGACCCAGAGATGGTCACTGAGGTTCCAATGGAAGAATGGCCTGAAATATGACCTGCCGCCTAAAAAACGGATCCAGTTTTAATGTTAGACTTGGATTGATTTGGAGTGCATCTGTGCTGGAATAGGGCCCACCAGATAAAGGGTGGCCCTTTGTTATTGCCCACAGCATTGACGGGCAACGCTCGCAGGAGTATGCTTGCCACACATAACAGGAGGTAGATAATGAAAAAGGCAAGAATAGCTATAATATTGCTACTAGGCATTATTATGGTAGTAACAATTCCTCTGGGTATACCCAATATTGAAGCTTCTGCGGA
>JAIWFK010000174.1:0-2606 GCA_048631695.1 Calditrichales bacterium | reverse complement strand
ATACCCTCGGAGACATTTGCCATGCGATTCTATTTTAGTATTGCCCTCCCGCAAATTCTCCGGCTTGTAAAAGTGGATAACCAAGCATTTACTCTCTCTCTGCTGGCGTACTAGGTAAAAAGCGGAATAGGGAGCTTTGTTTGTCAATAGTAGGTGAAGTCAGCGAAAATGGGACTACCGGGGAGATAAGCTGTCAATGCTGTGGGATTAAGGAACACTTAGTTCAATAACTGAAAGCTAGCAGTTATAGTATCAAAGGTAGCTTCATATTGACTCCAGCAAGCAGGCGCAGTGGTAAAAGTAAGAACCCACGCCGTTTCATCTTGTACCAGATAAACTTGCATCTGCTTTAGAGTCTGTCCAGATAGACGCCAGGTATAAACGTGTTTAATTGATGGCTCACCAGCTACAGTTAGCTCATCGTCTGAAATAGGGGTATATTCTGTAAAGGCCTGTAAGTAGCTTTTACCATTCTCAAAATAGCTCTGCACGCTCATTGAATAGGGAAGGTCCTCACTGACTACATTGAAGTTTGTAGTTATATCGCTACATGCCACTGGGGCTAAGAACATCACATCTGTACCCGCCGACAGCTCATCTGAAGCTAACTGCCAGTCATCCGGGTAAGAGAATGAGAAACCGTTCACCTCATCGGTATGGGTTATGAATCCTGATATTGGTGTAGATGTGGGTGTTTGCTCTGGTTCTCCACCATTACCACAGGCAAGGCCGGCTAACAGCATACTGCCGAGGAGCAGTACTAAAGCAATTCTCGTGGCTTTCAATATTCCTCTATCGTCTTGGAAGTTATCGTGGTTACGTCTATTTCTTTGCCGAGTATTTCTCAGCTAGGTTTCCAGCAATAGGCAGTTTATAGCGCTCCCCCTGATATGCTTTCACCATGAGTATAATCCACAGCACCACAGTGGCTATCCAGAAGAATGCCCCCAGTATCGGACCAAGAAAGGGCACCATGAATAGTATGCCAAGGACAATACTTGCCACGGTTATGGCACCGAAAACAATCATTGACTGCATAGCGTGAAAGCGAACAAACTCGTCCTTATCCTCCATAAGAAAGAATATCAACCCGGTTATCCAGCCGAGCACATACGACAGCAGTCCACCTATATTGGAATCAAGGCCCGTGCTGCTTTTCTTCTCTTCGCTCATTCTCTACCTCCCTTCACTATTTTTTTCTTCAACTAGACCACTAAAAAATTACGGGAGAGTAACATAAGTTTATGGTTTTGTCAAGCGCCAGTTGCCCTACTGTTGATGTTCTATGATTTTGTCACCCAACTTCTCTTACACACTTGACTATGAAAAAGGGGTGTTTTTACCGCTACCAACTAAAACCGAACAGAACTAAAAGTCAGTAAAAATGGGACTCCTGGGGAGCTGAGCTGTCAATGATGATACTTGCTTGGTAAAGGGGTGATCCACTATATCCCAGCGCGGGAAGCCGAAGTCTCATATTATACAGTAGCCTCAAGTTACGTCAGCATATTCTTAACTTTCCCCATTACAAGTCTCAAGGAACTCACCAATGGTTACATTCTCAACTGCCGATGTGAAGGCAAATCCCCCACAACTATCTCCACCTATGATGCCATGCATATTGACAGGCGAATCTCCCTGAAGTATTCTCATTACACCGGTCTAGAGGTAGGCGATGAAAATAGCTAGAATTGCTGTGGTATTGCTCATAGGTATTATGTTAGTGTCAGGATTCGCCTGTGGCGGAGGTGAAGAATCAGTGCCAACAGCTACTCCTATTCCAACGCCCTCCCCGACATCAATATCATCGTCTACTCCAATGCCGCCAAACATATGGACCTTCCACAGCGCGGGCTGCTTCCCCAAGCATCTGCCTGATGCCTACACCGGGCATGTGGTGCTGGCTGAAATCGACCCCGGCACTATTCCGGAAGATGTTCAAGGCGTGTATTGGTGGAACAGCGATGAGTGGCTGTTCTGGGCACCTGATGCGCCGGGAACCAAGCTAGTGACTCTGGGTGGTGGTCATACGTTTGACTACGTAGTGTGCGTCATCGGACCCTGCGAGTGGCAGATACTGCTGCCATAGGACACCCTATGTTTAAATAATAGTGGGGCTAAGTAGATTAAGAGGGTAGCTGCAATGTGACGGAGGTAGCTCCCCTCTTTTCCAGGCTAATCCTACTTTGCCAAACCGTTTTGCCCTGAGAGAACAAACAAGGCGCACTTCAAAATATCACCTTTACTGATTTCGATATAAGACTCTTGATGCACCCCGATAAGAGTGCTTACTTGACAGGTTATGCTCTCTGGAGTATATTCACCACACAAAGGGCGAGATGCAGGCAATCGTAGAGCGTTTCCCTATTTATAAAAAGCTGCAAAGAAGGTAATTGAGATGGATACTGATGCCAATAAAGGTGATTTTTGCCCCTTTTGCGGGAGGGCGGATAAGCTGCGTAGGAGCGTAATAGATAGGTCTTGGATATGTTATAACTGCGGAAAAGATTTCGATACCCCGGGGCGACCCGGAGATAAAGACAAGGTGCAAACTCAGATAGCGGAATCCCAACCTCATGTTGTTAACGGGGAAGGGGAAATTGATA
>JAIWFK010000173.1:0-2619 GCA_048631695.1 Calditrichales bacterium | reverse complement strand
CCTAGGGGAGCTAGTCTGTCAATGCTGGGTGAAAGATGAGGGGCCACCCATTCTCGGGTAGCCCTCATAATCCGCCTGTGTGGGATACCTGCTCTATCAGCTTCGGTGAAAGCTTGAGGTTCTATAGGCCGCCGTTCACTTCAGCACGAGGGCCAAGCTTCTTGCTATCCCAAATAGCATATTACCAACTTCGGCGTGATCACAGTTTCAGCGAGATGCTGGCATCCGTCCCGTTATGAATTAAATGAGTTCTTCTACCGGTATGATATTTCTTAAAATACCATATGCTATCACCAGGAAGAGTGCGCTATAGGCAGAAACCTGTGTTACCTTTTCCGGAATTCGTAGAGGGATACGCCGCCCCATCGTAAGATAAGCAATGTCAGAGAGGAGGATTGTCATAAAGCACAGGTACACTACTGGCGCGAAAATATTATAGTTAATCGCAGCAGCGAAATCTCCATGGGAGATTGCGTGAAAGGCCCTGATCATACCACACCCGGGGCATTCTAATCCGGTCAGAGTGTGAAACAGGCACAGGCTAGTACCCTGCCATTCCCAAAACCAGGCTGCTATGAATATCGCAACCAGGACGGCGATGCGTATTAAAAGTGTCTTACTGGCCCGCTGTAACAATCTTGTTCAATTCGTTCTGGATTAGCGCAAGGCTGATTATGCCCAAGCCAAATATGCCCAAAAGAAGCGCTGCAAGAGAAACGTCCTTTACCTTTAAACCTCTTTCCTCCTGGATCTCCTCTATATAATTGGGATACGTGTAATAACAATACCATAGGTATATACCACAGGTTATAAACCCCAAGAGATAGTCGAGAACTCCATTTGGCTTCGTTCCGCCCTTTAGCCGTCTTATGTCTCCAGCAAGGACAATAAACCAGTATATGGAAAAGAGGCCACATGTGAGCAGGGTTAAGATAACGTATAAGGGTATACTCCTCTCACTCACCTTTGCCTGTTCAGCCATTTATCTCCTTTCATAAACCTGAAATTGCTAGAACTACGTCAGGATATTCCTTGTTCAACGCGGTCCTCATAAAGCTACTTTCAATTAGAATTAGGTCGACTTAGATAATCCCACAACGATGGCAGGCACAAACATTATCACAACCGTTCACCCTTGTCAATCTCCCGAAACAACGGGTCTTAATAACAGTAATGCACGCTTAAGGATACGGCTGGGCCGAATGCGGGCGAGGGCACATCACAGCGAGTGGGCGGGGCTATGTCCACACAGCTACTACGACGACTACGATAGAGGCGCGGGGAGCTTCGCCTACCAATGCTAGGAGAGAAAGAAGGGAAGGGAGCTACCTCCGTCACCTTGCAGCTCCCTTATCATTTAGCTTAACCCTTCTGTTGCATAAACCCCCTAATATTACTCATTATCCAAGTGCTGGTTGATTAGGTTTTATTCTTTCTCCAGTTTCTCGCCTGGTTTTTTGGTGCCGTTGAATACCGAGGTACAAAAGTTTTATGCCTGCCACACTTCCTGCAAATACCTAAAGCCTGACCATCATGCTGTTTTCCAATAACCCAATGATGTATACAGGGCATCAGGATGGATTCACTAGTATCAGAACGTAGCCGATCGTAAGCTAGCGAGTAACAACGTAATTCAAAAATGCTCATGCTTTATATGTCAGCCTTCTGTCTGAACGAGATCAAGTGAAACTTCTTAGCGAAAATATCGCAATTATGCCATAACCAATAACTATGGCAATGATGAGTGCTGTCAATACTGGAATTTTAATGAACAGGCGCATCATACACTAGTATTTCATCATTTATTGTAAACTTTGCTCCTTATGCTTTATGAGCTCAGTATCGATAAGCCTAACGGTGGTGTCTTTGAGCACCTCCAACTCTTGTGAGGATAGGTTCTCAAGCTGCTCCATGTTATACGTAACTGTAGAGATGATCTGTTTCACTGTTCCCTCTCTACGCCGGGCGAAGTAGGTGGTCACGCTGGCGATGATCATGCCCCAAAAGAGCATAACTCCGAATATGGCCCATATACCCCCAATCACCTCTCCCGCTGTTGTTACTGGTTTATATGGCGTGCCCATCGTCTCAACAGCGGCCATAGTCCACCAAAGCGCCTGTCCATAAGAGGATATCTCAGGATTGGCATTGTGCTCGGCAAAGTAGAAGCCAGCTGAAACAAGCAACCACAGCACGAATAGAGCAGAAAACATGGGTAGAAAGGGGGTTTGGGTAACTATAACCTTAACAAATTTAAAGACCCCTGGAATATTGGGGGCCATTCTGAGCCTTCGCTTTGCTTCCCTCCTTCTCCTTAGCACCTCGTCGCCAGGTCGTTGTGTAGATACTGTCTCGAAACGCTTCTCTTTTCCCATGCTATGATCTCCTTTCTGGTAGTCTCAATAATAATCTATATAATAGGCCAGCAGTGTTGAGCTGATTCTGTACCCTGGTCTGATATTGCAGGTTTCTCCGCATAATCCTTTCGATTTCCTGTGCTACAAGCTTCTCATCATACACTGGGATGACAGATAAATATTTGCAACCAAACAAGCACAGGGAAGTGTATATTTCGGCAGTCCCCAGCCATCTAGCAGGGCTAATATTGTTCTCTCTGAT
>JAIWFK010000172.1:0-2627 GCA_048631695.1 Calditrichales bacterium | reverse complement strand
AAATCAAGTTCAACTAAGTAGCACAATAAGTTGGACTTCAACAGGGGCAGCAGGTCGTTACTATCATTGGCGCCTTAATTCAAACACCACTGGATTTTCCGGGTCAGGACAGGCAATTGTGGTCTTATTTGCGTCCTCCTCCCAAGGAAGTGAGCCACCAAACTGCAGCACTTCAGCAAAAGGGAAAAGGGTATAGAACGCCCATGAACACATATCGTATGGAGTCTTTTGTCCGATGACGAACTCATCGCCTACCTTGTGTCCAGCAGCACAAGTCCCTTTCTGAGATATTACCCTGGCTATCACATCAGACATCTTACCCTCCTATCTTGCCCCTCATAAGGCTAGCTGCCTTGCCTCCACCTCCGATTTTCCCCAGAGGGACTTAGTCCTAGTATATTTAATATTGACCAAAAAAGTCTATCAGCCTGTAAGTGGATACGGCGTTGCTCGAATTTCAGAAGCTACCAATTGCACCAAATGACGTTTGCTACTCTTTATTGATTAAGAGGACGCTCTTTAGATAGAAGTCTCTCTATTTTGGAGTAACCTGCAGGAGCTCAAACCCAGTCTTCTTGCTTAAGGCACGAACCACGTTTGCCTCCAGTATCTCGTATAGAATTACCTCTCCAACCATCCAAATGGTCACACCAGGTCGCAAGCAGCCAGTTGTAGTTTTTCCAGAGCGTCCTAGTGCGGCGTGTATGTGCAGTATGGGCTTACCTTTCTCATTAGGAGCGATGACTCCTACGCCGACAACCTCATGAGCACCGTCAAGAGGAAGCAGCATCGGTTCTGGAGGCATTTCATCTGACCGACGGGGACCAACCACAACTTGACCTTCACCAATACCGCCAATCATAACAACCTGTCCCATCGAAATCTTCCTTTCTTCAGCGAAATGCTCGATACAGTCAGGAATTACATCACCATCTTCAAGCCGAATCACGAATACCCGTCCGATATGTCCCTCAGATGCTTTCATGGTAAGCCTCCCTAATCATATTATACTGTTGACTGATTAACACTTTATTGGTGCAGGGTATCTTAGTCAAGTTATTCCAATGCCCCTAGAGGGGTGAATATTGAGTACTGGAAGATGCCAATGCTTTCAATCCAGTACCGACCATCACACTTTCTAGTTGATAGTATTATGGACAGCGCCGGAAGTGCACATAAGCATTGGCTTATGCCGAGTATTTGTATATAATCAGGTATCCGTTCTGGAAAGAAGATTGGGTTCTTGTCCCCAAGTTATCAGAGTTTGTCTTACCGAACACTTCACTTTATGCTATAAGAAATACTTGCACTGTAAAAGGAGGGAAATCGGAGTTGCATTTGCCCGAAGAATATATTGACGCCCTTATAGATATTGCTTTGGCTAAGAATATAACCTATGACGATATTGCTACTGAGATAATAATAGGACCTCGCCTGCAAGGGAAGGCGTCTATACTGGTCAAGGCAAAAGGAATTCTGGCTGGTAGCAAGATAGCCGAGAGGGCATTTCTTAATGTCGACCCATCACTCCATGTCACTGTGTTCATTCAAGATGGAGTTGAAGTTAAACCCGGAGACATAGTAGCTGATGTCTCTGGCTTTTTCATCAGCATTGTCAAAGCCGGTCGAGTAGCTATCAACTTTCTCCAAAGTCTAAGCGGTATTGCCTCACAGAGAGCTCAATATAGGACCAAAACGGGTGTACACAAAGTCAATATTGCCAATACTAGCATAGCAACTCCCGGTCCGAGGCTACTGAAAGAATATGCCTTGGGTATAGGTGGTGGACAAAACCACTACCCATTTCATACAGGTCATAGCATCCTGATTACGGATAACCACTTAACTTCATTACGCGCCCTCGGTATGAGCTTTAAGGATATTATATTCAGGGCTAAACAGAATGCACCTCAGGGGTTAAAGGTTGAGGTAGAGGTTAATACTGTACAGGCAGCCATAGACGCCGTCAAAGCTGGGGCTGATATAATAATGGTCGATAATTTGAGGCTCGAGGAGGTACGCCGTGTGGTAAAGCTAGCCTCCGGTCAGGTTAAGAGCAAAGCCTCGGGCGGAATTAGCCTGGATAATATTCTAGCTATAGCTATAGCCGGGGTTGACATTATCTCTATTGATGCCATCGATCATTCGGCGAAAGGCCTGGATATCAGCCTTGAGCTTGAGCCACAGAATATCGATTTATTATAAATAGGTAGTAAAAATACCAGAGCATGGAAATCCGGAGCCCAACTATATATTTAATGTCTTATCTTAGAATTGTTAGTATAACAACACATCAAATTAAACCCCCCAAAGCCATACATCAATAAGCGGTTAAGTATAATCTTGGTTGATAGCATTTCATTTCACATATTGTTTTAGAGCAGATGATAGTTTATCTGTGGCATCATTCACCTTCTTTGAAAATGCATCATTTGAAGCTGAATATATTGTCTTTCTTAGGTCCCTCAAAATTTGTTGGTCTTCGTATTGGTCTCCTGTCTTAGCTGTCTCCTGCCTAATCTCAAAATACGTTAATATTGCGGAAGATAAATCCGCATAGCTTTCCCTATACATCTACACGGCTTCCTTAACAGATTGTACAGAGTTTTCTTCAAGTAATATCTCTA
>JAIWFK010000171.1:0-2634 GCA_048631695.1 Calditrichales bacterium | reverse complement strand
ACCTTAACAATATGGCTAACTTTCATCCCCCTCGCTGTAAATTCAGCCGAGATAGTATCAAACAGGCTGCCACTATCCAGAATCTCCACCGCTTTCCCCCAGACTCGGCAACCCTTACATGTAGACGGGTCAAAGACCATTACTGATAGTTGGGGGTTCTCCCGCAGGTTAGCCATAGTCCGTGGTGAAGCAATGTCAGCGAAGATGACATGCTCATCGTCCAGAACCCTAAATGACCCTTTAAGCGACACATTTGGCTTCCCATCCTTACTAGCAGTGGCTATCACGGACGGACCAAGCTCACCAATTGCCGTCTTTGCTTCCTCACTTAGTTTAGCCATATTAAAACCTCCTCATTGCTATTAGCTGAATTATAATGAAAACCAATCAAGAAGACAAGAAACTTATGGGGCTTAGTGATATAATGAAGTTATGAAACGTGACTTGATGGATATACTAGCCTGTCCGGTATGTAAGGGTGAGCTGGAGCTTAGTGTAGAGGAAGAGAATGAGCAGGAGATAGTTACCGGCTCCCTATACTGCCCAAAGTGCGATGAGCACTACCCTATTGTGGATACCATCCCCAATCTGTTGCCACCAGACCAGCGTGATTAGTCAGGGCTATAAGCGACACCACTCTGGGGGGACTCCCATACCTCCACACAGGAGATTGAAACCGGAGCTGTAACCAGCTTAGGCTTGAGCTCATTATAGATGGTGGCGGCAATATTCTCCGAAGAGGGGTTTATTTTATCAAATGGTGGCACATCATTGAGACAGGTGTGGTCAAACCTTGCCAGAATATCGGCTAAGTGCTGCTTCAGCAGCTTGAAATCATAGGCTATACCGATATCATCAACCTGAGAAGAGTTTACTTTAACTACTGCTCGGAAACGATGACCGTGTAGCGCCTCGCACTTGCCTTGATAACCTCGCAGAAAGTGGGCGGCATCAAAATCTTGCTCTACAGATATTTGATACATTTCTCTCCTTAACTATCTTCCCATTTAAATACACCCTGAACTTCAGTTACCTCTTTTAATAACTGCTTAATAGTCTTGCCACTAACTGGATGCCGCAGGTCAGGGGCAATCTCGGTTAAAGGAACAAGAACAAAGGCTCTCTCCGCCGCTCGGGGGTGAGGGATAACAAGCTCAGGGGTTTCAATAATCTGGTCACCGTAAAAAAGAATATCTATATCAATAGGGCGAGGAGCATTAGAGGTGTGGGGTAACCTTCCCAGCTTGCTTTCAATGCCTTTAGCCAGAGTAAGCAACCCCATAGGGGCAAGCCGGGTAGAAACCTGACACACCAGGTTAAGAAAGCGAGGCTGCTGAACATTACCTATTGGCTCAGTCTGATAAATGGATGAAATCTTTTCTAACCGCAACCTTTGTGAAAGGAAGTCTAATGCCCTATTCAGATTATCCTGGCGGTCCCCTATATTGGAGCCAAGACCAAGATATACTGTTATTTTTTCAAAACTCAACTAATACCCCTACCCATATTGTAACACTATTTTACCACTTATCAAGTATCACGGAGCGGGATTTATAAGAAGTGTTTATAGGTTGATAAAGAACCTCGGTATTACTAAGATAGACTTGCTTGTGTGATAGGCAGTGTGATAATATTATTCACATCTGAATTCAGCTTTCAATAAGAGCTAATTGGCTCAAATGGCAATAGAAGATAAGTTAAATAGACTAATTAAACTAGAAGAAGAGGCGAAGGCTGGTGGCGGTGAAAAGCGTATTCAACAGCAACACGCTAAAGGGAAGCTAACCGCTCGTGAGAGAATTGACCTCCTTCTTGACCCAGGTAGCTTTGAAGAGCTAAACCTCTTCATCACTCACCGAGCTACCGACTTCGGTCTTGCTGAGCAACAATATCTGGGTGATGCCGTAGTTACCGGCTCAGGCAAGATAGACGATAGGCTTGTTTTTGTCTACTCTGAAGACTTTACTGTTATTGGTGGCTCAATATCTGAAGTAAGCTCCCAGAAAATCTGCAAGGTGATGGAGCTAGCTACCAAAAAGGGAGCGCCTGTAATTGGCTTAAATGACTCCGGTGGAGCACGCATTCAAGAGGGGGTTGCGAGCCTCGGTGGCGTAGGTGATATACTCCTGCAAAATACCCTGTGTTCAGGAGTCATCCCACAATTATCGGTAGTAGTGGGTCCATGCGCTGGCGGGGCAGTCTATGGTCCAGCTATAACCGATTTCGTCTTCATGGTGAAGCGTATAAGCCAAATGTATATTACCGGTCCCGATGTAGTTAGGGCAGTTACTGGTGAGCAGGTTAGCTATGAGGAACTGGGTGGAGCTATAATTCATGCTCGAAAGAGTGGCGTTGCCCACTTTGTGGCTGAGGATGAGCCACAGTGTTTCCAGATGGTGCGTCGACTCTTGAGCTTCCTTCCCCAGAGTAATATGGAGGAGCCACTTGCGATAGAGCCTACTGACGACCCAGACAGGACAGAAGAAAGCTTGCTCAACCTCATCCCCAGTGACCCTAATGAGGCTTATGATATGAAGGAAATAATCTTTAGTGTGGTAGATAATGGCGACTTTATGGAGGTGCACCAGCATTTTGCTCCTAACCTTATTGTCGGTTTTGCCCGATTAAATGGCA
>JAIWFK010000170.1:0-2668 GCA_048631695.1 Calditrichales bacterium | reverse complement strand
CATTAAGAGTGATTGGCTCACCGGCCAGATAGCATCAATTATGGAGGCTGGTGATTCTTACGGTAATATTGACCTGGGAAGAGGCAGTCGAGTGCAGATAGAGTTTGTTAGTGTTAATCCCACCGGACCGCTTCACGTAGGGCATGGTCGTGGTGCTATTCTGGGTAGCACCTTAGCTAATGTCCTGGCTGCTGCTGGCTATATGGTAGAGAAGGAGTATTACATTAATGATGCTGGCAATCAGGTAGATGCCTTTTATCGCTCCCTCTATACTCGCTATCAACAGTATTTGAATATTGATGCTGAGATGCCGCCTGATGGTTACTTTGGCAACTATATGTTTGACCTGGCTAAGGAGATTGTGGCTGAGGAGGGAGACAGATTTCTCATTATGCCAAGGCAGGAAGCAATCTCGCAGTTAGGTCAGCTCGGTTTGGAGAAGATAACAAACCAAATTAAGAGTGACCTTGAGCTATTAGGGGTAAGCTTTGATGTCTGGTTTAGTGAGCGAAGCCTTTTTGATAATGAGCAGTACCAGACATCAATGTCACTCTTACGCGAAGCGGGTTATATAAGGGAAAAGGAGGGGGCTACCTGGTTTGTATCTACTGCCCTTGGTGAAGATAAAGACAATGTAGTGGTGCGTAGCGATGGTTCACCCACCTATTTTGCCTCTGATATTGCTTATCACTACAACAAGTTTTTAGAGCGCAAGTTTGATAGGGTAATTAATATTTGGGGGGCTGACCACCAGGGGCATATATCTAGAATGAAAGCAGTGGTTGGTGCCCTGGGTATTAACCCTGAGCGGCTTGAGTTAATAATCTCTCAGATGGTTACCTTGCATCGTGGTAGAGAATTAATTCGTTTATCCAAGCGCAGCGGCGATATTATCACCCTCCGTGAGGTACTTGATGAGGTGGGAATTGATGCCTGCCGCTTCTTCTTCTTGTCCCGTTCGGCTGATAGTCAAATGGACTTTGATTTAGAATTAGCCAAAAGGGAGTCAGCAGATAATCCTGTCTATTATGTTCAGTATGCCCATGCTCGTATCGCTAGTATCATCCGTCTAGCTCAGCAGAGAGGGATTAACTATGAGGATGGAGATGTTTCTCTACTCTCTAGTGAGCCTGAGTTGACTCTAATCCGAAAGATGCTGCTATTGCCTGAGATAGTTGAGATAGTAGCCCATACTCTGGAACCTCACCATCTTACCTACTATGCTCAGGATTTAGCAACTGTATTCCATAGCTTTTATAAGCAATGCCGGGTTATTTCTCACAATGAAGCATTAACTAAAGCTCGTCTCAAGCTAGTCGAGGCGGCTAAGGTTGTTCTGGCGAAAACCCTGCACCTTATGGGGATGACAGCACCAGAACAGATGTAAGGGTAATAAATCTCGCCACAGTGGGACATAGGCGGATAAAGAATCCCAACCTTGTAGCTATGCTCCCCTTTGTGTTACACTTTTTGATTAAGGAAAAGTAGATGAAGTATCGCGTTTTTTCAGGGGCTCGTCCCACTGGCAGGCAACACCTGGGGAACTATTTGGGAGCAATACAGAATTATGTGAACCTCCAGGATGAGTATGATTGCGTCTATTGTATCGTTGATATTCATGCTCTGACCTCATTGGAAGACACCGGTGGGCTGCAAAGAAATATCCACGAGATGATACTCGACTGGCTGGCGGCTGGTCTTGACCCACGGAAAAGTATTCTTTTTGTCCAGTCTCATATTCCCGAGGTAATGGAGTTGCATACTCTACTCAGTATGATTACCCCTTTAGGCTGGCTACTCAGGGTGCCTACCTTTAAGGAGAAGGCAAGGCTCCAACCGGAGAATATAAACTATGGGCTGGTGGGCTATCCGGTCCTGATGACTGCCGATATTGTGCTGTACAAGGGTGAATTTATACCTGTTGGTGAAGACCAGTTACCCCATATAGAGTTAGCCAGGGAGATTGCCCGCCGATTTAATAATATATTTGGCTACACCTTTCCTGAACCAGAAGCCAAGCTGACCTCGTTTCCGTTAATACTGGGACTGGATGGTAAAGGTAAGATGAGCAAGCAAGTAGGCAATGATATTGAGATAGCTATTTCCGATGAAGACACGGTAGCAAGGGTAATGACGGCGGTTACTGATCCGGCTCGACAATACCGTGATGACCCTGGGCACCCGGAGATATGCAATATCTATCGGCTTCATCAGTATTTCAATCCCTTTGAGTTAGATAGTATCGGTGAGCAATGTCGCTCAGCTAAAATTGGCTGCGTTGATTGCAAGATGCTCTTAGCACAAGAGATTAATTCAACCCTTAAACCCTTTCGGGAAAGGAGAGCGGCTCTAGCTGAGAAGCCGAAATATATAGCTGATGTTTTGGCTGATGGCGCCCAACGAGCCCGAGCTATTGCCAAGGTGACCCTTAAAGAGGTTAAGCAAAAGATGGGGCTTCTTTAAGTTTAATCTACCTCACCCTCTTCTTTTATGAAATCCTAATATATAAATACTAAATCCTAAACAAATTCTAATTTCTAAATTTCAAATTCAAAACTGTTTAGTCCCTTTGAATTTTGATTATTTGATATTTTTTAGAGTTTCGTGCTTTGAATTTCGGATTTCACCATGTGCTTCCCCTAACAAACTACAGCAGTTAGTAACAAGT
>JAIWFK010000169.1:0-2696 GCA_048631695.1 Calditrichales bacterium | reverse complement strand
ACCCGGATTCCGGCCTCGGCGAGTTTTCGCGTCGTCTCGCTCTCCTTCACATCCTAGCCCGTCACCTCGAAACCCATGTTCCTGAGCACGAACGCGATGCCGGACATCCCGACCCCGCCGATTCCCACGAAGTGCACCCGCTTCAGACGGCCAAACATTCCTGGATCCTCCGTGCGATAGCCGTGGCTGCATCGGGCTTGGCAATTGAGCGCGCAGCTGCCTCCATTGCTCGTCGGCGCTTGTGACGGTTACCGCCATAGACAAGGGGAAGCTCTACATTGGATAAGGCACTGGCACGGGATAAAAGGTTATACTCCTGAAAGACAAAGCCAACTTTCTTATTTCTCATCTCGGCTAGCTGGTTATCGCTAAGACGGCTGACATCAGCCCCGTCAAAGAGGTATCCACCCACAGTAGGTTTATCCAGAAAGCCGATGATATTCATCAGGGTAGACTTTCCCGAACCTGAAGCGCCGATAATGGCAACTATCTCACCCTGTTTAATATCAAGGGTTACCCCCCTGAGGGCAGGAACCTCTACCTTACCCATTCGGTAAATTTTGGTAATATTTTCCAGCTCAATCATGTTACTTACCTGTGATAGTTAACATCTTCACGGCTTACTACTAAAAGAATCCGCCGGGGCCGGTCGCTTTTACCTTCGTCTCTACCACTATTACATCTCCCTCCTGAAGCCCACTAATAATCTCAGTGTGATAGCCATCGCTTATACCAACACCTACAGACCTTTCCTCAATCTGCTCATTAACCATAACCCGAACCATAGGATTGCCCTGGCTATCTTGGGTAACAGCTCGTTCAGGCACCAGCAAAACATTGCTCCGCTGGTGGATTATGATATCAGCGATGGCACTCATGCCAACCTTAAGCTCAGAGTCTGGGGGAACATCAAAGCCAATTTTGGCTTCATATAGCACCAGACCAGCCTGCACAATTGGCAGCGAGCCAATAAATGTAACCACTCCCTCAAGCTCAAGCGATGGCAGCGGATCTACCTCAATAATAACTCTTTGCCCTAGCTTTACATCCGGGATGTCTATCTCATCTACCTCAGCAATAAGTTCCATGTTGGAAGAGTCAATTAGATACACGATTGGCATTGCTGCTGCAATGATATCCTGTTCCTTAACATATACACCGGCTACTAGCCCATCAAATGGAGCGGTGATAGTTGCTTCATCCAGTTGCTTCTGGGCTTCAGCCAGAGCCTGCTCAGCAGCATCTACCTGCATTTCCAATATTTCTATCTCATCGTCGTCAATGTCAAATGTCATAGCGTCCAGCTTCTCCTCAGCTATATTCAGATTTATCTGGGCAAGATATACTTCAGCCTCCCAATGACTAATTGCCTCCTCATCATTATCAAGATAAGCTTGTGCCAGCATATCTCTGGTATAATACAGGTACTCCTCGGCATTATGAACATCATCCCGGGCATCACGGATTTCCTTCTTTGAAAATGGATTTTCAGTTTTATCTAGAATGTATTCTGCTTGAGCCAGAGCTGCTTCTGCCCCAGCTAAAGCCAGCTCCAGAAAACCTGTATCAAGCTTGGCAAGGGGGTCACCCTGGCTAACCTTGTCACCTTCCTCAACATAGAGCTTATCCACCTTACCGCTGGTGCTAAAAACCAAGCTCGCCTCATTAGAAGCAGCTATATTGCCGCTGGCACTAACGCTAATGGTTAAATCACCCAGCACCACCTCAGTCAGTTGCCAGGATACCTCCTCATCACCTTCACAAGCACAAGACACTGTTCCGACTAAAATCAGGCATAGAAATAAAACAGCTACAATTTGCCAGTTTTTCACCTAATTAACCCCCTTCGTTTACTCAAAGTCTATATTAAAAACAGTAACTTGATATAATTGATTTATGGTCATTTCACCTTACTTGTGACTCGCTTCTTCTATGTTCCTGTTCCAAGCGCTCTAGCAGGATGGGAAATTCTCTCTCCAAAAAGGAGTACACATTACGCATATCCTCCAACCACTTTTGGTTTAGGCGGGTCAGGAGAGTTTTTTCAGACAGCACTTCCAGTCCACGTTCGGCAAGCTGACGGAACATCTTAATCTCGTCTTCAAGTCCACGTTTTATCATGTGCTGCCAAGCATCGGACCGGATGCGGAAGTAGTCATGCCTTACACCCGGCATGCTGAGCCGTTCAATCAAGCCAATCTGGATGAGGAGACGGGTGGCAGTGCTGATTGATGCCTTGCTTGCCATAAGGGCTTCGGCCAGTTGGGTGGTAGATTGGTGCGGTGGTTCGGAGATAAGAAGCCAGCCGAGAATACGGCCAGCCATTCGAGGCAAGCCGGTCTGCTCCGAGACAATGCCGACTTCTTCTACGAAGCGCTTTTCCTCAAGCTGTTGCACATCATTCATTCTGCGCTTCCTTTGTAGTTAGTTACAGTTTAGTCGTATATTGTAATATATATCGTTTATTTTGTCAATACTGAAAGTATTGAATATTATGAAACATTTACAGAATAATAGCTCGCTGGCTTGTTGGTCTCGGCGAAAATAGAGACAGTACAGCCCAGGCTATAATTAGCAGAGTGAACACTCTATACAACAGCCTGATGAAGCTAAATAAAAGTGTCACTACGCCTGCCCTCCCAATCCCTTGGCTTTGTTATAGGCAGCGCTCACCGCCTGTAAAATCAGGTCGGAGA
>JAIWFK010000168.1:0-2740 GCA_048631695.1 Calditrichales bacterium | reverse complement strand
TTTATCGGTCTTGCACACCATATTTCAGCAGATACCCCCATATCTTGTGGTTTCTTTTCCTTTGACACACAATCAACTTTAGCTTATATTTACCAAATAAGAAATCAAGCCTGTATCGGTTTTGACAGGTCAAGAAACGCCACATAGTCTCGCATCCTCATACAGGGTAAAAGATGAAAGATAAAGATAGGACAAAAGAGCAACTCATAGATGAATTGGTGCAAATGCACCAACGGATTGCTTAATTGGAAGTCGGAAAAAGTAAACGGAGGTCTGGCAGCTTTTTACAAGCTAACCGGTAAATCAAGCAGCGGAAGACGAGAAATCCCAGCCTAAAATATTTTTAATCGGAGGGAGCTAAATGAATAAAATCACTGTGATGATAATCGATGACCAGCCATATTTTAGGGCTGGTGTGCGCCAGGCACTCTCTCAGCAATCTGAGTTTAAGATTATTGATTGTGACACAACTCAGGACTCGCTGATGCTGGTTGATACCAAGCTACCCGATGTTGTGTTGTTAGGCTCCGACCTTAATACTACCAACGGACTTGAGCTGGGTAGAAGAATTTCACTGTACTACCCCAATTGCAAAGTTGTAATGTTAAGCCCCAATCCTAGTGACGCAGAGCTTTTCGAGATTATAAAAAGCGCAGCCGTTGCCTTCTTGAGTAAGAACACAAGCAGCGAAGAGCTAATAAGCACGATAATACGAGTGTCTCGGGGTGAATACCCTATAAATGAAAGCTTCATGACTAGACCTAGGGTTGCCGAGGATGTATTGAAGCGATTTCAAGACACATCATCCATGGGCGAGACTTTCAAGTTAGTAATTGCACCTCTCACCCATCGTGAAACACACATCTTAAACTTTATTTCTGAAGGTCAATCAAATAAGCAGATTGCTGTCAATCTAAAAATCAGCGAACAGACTATCAAGAATCATGTCAGTGCTATCCTCCGCAAGCTAAATGCCAACGATAGAGCCCACGCTGTGGCCTTAGCCTACCGCCGAGGGTTGATTCCAGTAGATAGACAACCATAGAGACACAATACGTGTTAACCTCTAATAAATGAATAAGGGTGAGTAAAATAAATCCCGTTAGATAATATGCACCTAACGGGACAAATCCCAAATTAAAGCTACCTAGTAGCTAACAGCTACGATATTGAAGTCTACACTTATCTGGAAATTGCCAAGGAAAAAGGAACTGCAGATAAAACAAGTTTAACCTACCCTCATAGTAAGCAATATGATGGGTTTTCGTCATCTCGTACTCACGATAAGCTGGAGCAATTTACCCTACCAATCCTGTTCTTGGTTATGCTCTTTTCACAATCATCCGAACTACCAATCCTATAGCTGCAATAAGTAGTACAATGCCTACAATGGCTATCATAGTACCAATGTCCATTCCACCACTAACAGATTGGCTACCCACCACGGTGAACTGTCCTTGCTGTCCACTCAAGGAGACGGTATAAGTGCCCGGAGTTGCCTTAGTTATACTGAATACTACAGTCTGAGTCGAGCCTGGGGAAACGCTCACCGTCTGGCTATCATCTATTTGCCCGTTGATGTAAAGAGCTACTTCACAGTTTCCGACTTCCCCGCCAATATTGTCTACGTCGATGGAGATTCTCACCTGCTGGTTAGGCTGAATTTGCTCCGGTGATATATTAAGGGAAGTTATCTCAAAGCTAGCTGACTCTCCGCGTTCTAGTAACACAAAGTTAGCAACAACGTTCTTATTAGAATCCATAGATACATTCTCAGGGTTATTGCTTCCAGTGAGGTCACCACCCCAACTACCGAAAGCATAGCCGCTGTTAGGAATGGCAGTTAACTCAACTAAAATGCCATCCTCATATTGGTTGTTTCCTAACGTAGGAGTAAGAATAACGCTTCCCCCCTCACTTAGTTCGCAAGTGACTGTTAAAGTATAGGTTGACGATGGAATCTGAGTGAAGTGCGCGGTGACTGTTTTGTTGCTATCCATAGTTACCTTGGTGGAAGAAGAGCTAGGATTAGTAACATTACTAGACCAATAGTCAAAACACCAGCACGAGTCTGGTGTGGCACTGATACGTACTACAGTTCCAGCGGCATAAGCACGGGTACCTGAAGGATTAGTTGAACCGCCGTCGCCCCCATCCACTGCCATACGCAGGATATAGGTTGCTGGACCGGCTGCAGTTACAGTTATATTATTATCCTCGATGGTATGTTCTTCCTTATTCTCATCATTGACTATGCCATAGAAGGTATAGCTGGTGGTAGTAACAACTGTTGGTGCCTTAACCCTGTAGGTAAAGCTCTCCGAACCGAGAAATGTGAACTTGACTGTGTTACCTACCTCATTAACCCCGATGTAGCTGGGGGTGCAACCGAGATAGGTAAAACCATCAGGCAATGTTTCCTCTACCTGACCGAAAGCGCCGCAATCCAAGGGTTGAATAGCAACATCAAACTCAACTCCTGATTCCACCGACGCTGGAATAATCCTTGTAGCCGTTGCCGTTGATGCCAGAACAGGTGTAACTAGTACTACTATTAGTATTACTGCCGTTAGGGTGGCAAGGAACTTTTTAACAATATTTTCTCTCATCGTCTTGTCTGTCACCTAGAGTAGGGCATCAAGATGCCTTGATTATATCACTATCAAACGCCTTCGCCAATTCCTTACCATTATCAGGTTCCATAGCCATTAGCAAAGGCAATAAAGTCAAAATATTTAAT
>JAIWFK010000167.1:0-2748 GCA_048631695.1 Calditrichales bacterium | reverse complement strand
AGTTACTCAGGGCCAAGACTGGACTGCCTTGTAACGCTCATACCTTTAGAAGAACCTTTGCCAGTATCCTAGCCAAAAGAGGGGTAGATAGCCTACATATAAAGCGGTTAGGTAGGTGGGAATCATTGGCTATGGTAGAACGCTATACCAGGTCGGTAAGGTTTGAGGAGAGTTTGAAGCTGTATTTTTTTACTTTATTGAAAAGATGACTTCACATTCTTTATCTCCCGCTGCTACAGATTTTACTATCTCTGTCTCCACTTCTTTCCCTAGAAGTGTGCTCAACATCTTCCTTTCCATATTCATCGTAGCATCACACAGCTCCTTACTCGTTCCCTCTAGACCAAGTATGCACCCTGGATTTTTAAAGTGAATCCTGTCGTCTGATATTTCTATTACCTCCATCCCCATCTCCATCGTCGCATCCATCATTTTAAACAACTCACCAACACCCTTCATGTCTTTAACTGGCATCATTTTCCGTATAATCTCTGCCTGTCTCGCACCTCCATTGCTGGCAATTTCAGCTATTATTGGTAGAGCTGCCTTCCCATCTTTCTCATAAAAAGCCTTGCTCAAATCACCAATTATCAAATACGAATTCCTCATCATAGGTCTAAACCCTTTGGCTGCAGCTTTCATAAAGGTCTTTTGTATTATGTTCATTACACCCTCCTTTTAATAATGGCATCACACTATTAAGATGCAGACTAGCGGCTTTTATCACCGCCTGTATTGCGGAAACTGGTTCTAACTTAGTATAGGCATCACCTCCTTGCTGGTCGGTCTACAAATTAAAAGGGCACCAGCCACCGCATATTACCTGGCGGTTCCAGCGCCCTTGTTTCATCCTCATCTTGCTTAACCTAATATCTATTGTTTTAAGGTTTCACATGTTGGACTTTGAGTTTAGTCCTGTCCTGAGACTTTGTCAATTGAGTTCTATGTTTAGCCGGCATAATTGGTCTACTAAACCGATGCTCACTTTGGCTTTAACATAGTGCTTACCAGCAAGGGACTAGGAATCCGTTGCTCAAAGCTAAATTGGTAAGTGTCCAGCCAGTGAGAAGGTGGCAAGTGCATTGGTAAGTAATTTTGAAGCTAAATTCGTGACTTCAAATCCGTTGGGGGGCATGAGAAGTGTCTTCGGTGGGTTCGACTCCCATGCGCTCCCGCCAGTAGTTGCTTAACATTCCAGATAGGGTCAACAGAGTATTAGTCCTGTTAGTATTGACAAGAGAATTCTTTGGTAGTAATCTCTCTTTAAGTATCACAAAGGAGGTGCTGATTTTGCAACGTCGTGACCCTATTATGGTTTTCTTGTTCTCAGTTATTACCCTAGGAATATATAGTATCTTTTGGGCTGTTGCCACCAAAGATCAAATGAATGCTAAAGGAGCCCAGATACCTACTGCCTGGTTAATAATCGTCCCGATTGTCAATTTCTTTTGGTGGTGGAAATTCTGTGAGGGTGTGGAACTAGTCACCAATAAAGGAATGGGGGCTGCCGTAGCTTTTCTGCTGATATTGTTCCTTGGCGCAATAGGCATGGCTATTATTCAAAATGAGTTAAACAAAGTAGCCACATAATTGCGTTGCATACTAGGAATTCATTCCGCACAGACGATGATTTCTTTAAATCTACCATAGCTAAACATAGTTTCAAGCTATGTCAAATCTTGGTGACCTAGTATAGCACCCTCTCGTCACCAACACGGCGGGTTATTTTCTTACTATCCAGATGCTCAAGGAGAGCCTGGGCATACTTTCGGCTGGTATCGAATATGTCCCGTACTTCAGCCAGAGTTATTTTACCCTGTTCCTTAATATATGCCGTGACCCTTTCTACCATCTCATTGTACGCCGAAGCGGAGAAAACCACGCTATTGCTTACCTTCACCACCTCACCTCGCTCAATGAGTAAATTGAGCAAATCAGGTTCAGGTATAAGGTCGCCGGGTGGGGAGTAGGGGCTCTTGCTCAAGGAGTCGTAAAAGGTATCAAGCTTTGCCTGCTGAGCCGGGGTAAGCTGAACTTGATGAGTAGGAAGACGAACCCCTGACCTATCTTCGAGCAAAACACCCTCATCGAAGAGTCTCTGTAAGATAGCCGGGGCATGTGTTCCTGACCTCAGTTTACGGCGCAGTTCCTCTTTAGGCATATTGGTACGAGTCGGAAACCTTTGATGATAGTCCTGAGCTATGCTGGTCGCTTTCTGGGTAAGATGCTCCCAGCCAGAGCTGGTCAGGAGAAGGCTGGCTTCTCCTTGACCTATTCTTACTATCTTCTCCTGCTGGATAAGGGCTTCTATGACCGGCTGAACTTCACTGGCAGATAGGTCACTTTGAGCCAGGAGAGCGGATAGCTCCGAAGGTTGCTTTGTCGCCAGCAATGCCATAACCACCTCTTCAGCAGTACCCTCCTCCTTGACTCTCAGACTTTCAATTATAGTCGGGCGAAAGCGGCGAAGCCGCTTGGTGTGGGCATCAATCACTTTACCACCGCCAAGGGTATCCATTGTAGAACGGATAATGAAATGGTCACCATTGACCACAGCTACCGGCTTTTTCAGTAGCAACTGCACCCAAGCATCCTCTCCCGGTTGAAGTTTCTCGGCATCCAGCAGGCGCACTTTAGCCATTGTCTCGGCTGCCCCGGTGTGAAAACTAACTGTAACATTATGGCGCAAAGGACGAGGAAGATAGTGAAGCAGTCGAAGCCTCGCTGTTAGCATCATCGTCGGTGCCA
>JAIWFK010000166.1:0-2787 GCA_048631695.1 Calditrichales bacterium | reverse complement strand
CTAAGGAATATGGGCTTATCTCAACTAGCCAGCATAAGTATTGCTGCTGCTGGAGCGATAAATCTTGATAAGGGACTAATAACCTCATCGCCAAACCTTCCCGGCTGGCATGATGTCCCATTGAGAGACATCATAAAAGAGAAATATGGGGTTAATACCTTCTTAATCAATGATGCCAGTGCTGCTGCCTTAGGTGAACATCAGCTTGGTGCTGGGAGGGGAGTTAGTAATCTTATCTACCTCACGGTGAGCACTGGTATTGGCGGTGGAATTATCATTAATGGCGAGTTATATTCCGGTCAGTGCGGTGGTGCTGGTGAAATAGGGCATATGACCATTGATGTTAATGGACCAAGGTGTAATTGCGGGAATATCGGCTGTTTGGAAGTATTAGCCTCTGGTACTGCGGTGGCCAAAGAGGCAATAAGGCGCATTAGACAGGGGGAAAGGTCTTCTCTAGTCGAGATGGTAGCTGGTAAGATAGAGGATATCACTGCGGAGAATGTTGGAGCAGCAGCTCAAGAGGGAGATTCATTAGCCTTGGAGGTTGTTGCTGAAGCGGCAACCTATCTGGGGGTAGGTATGGTAAACTTGGTTAATATCTTTAATCCGGAAATGATTATTATTGGTGGTGGGATGTCTAACATGGGAGACCTTTTGCTTAATCCGGCTAGGCAGGTAGTAAAGGAAAGGGCTTTTCAGCTATCGGCTCAGGCAGTGCGGATAGTTCCGGCTCAACTTGGTGAAGATGCTGGGGTGCTTGGTGCTGCTGTCTTTGCCTTTGAGCAAGAAGCAGATTAGGAGGGTATGGTGAAGGTTCGTAAGGCAGTTATTACTGCGGCTGGTTGGGGAATAAGATTCTTACCTATTACTAAGGCTCAACCTAAGGAGATGCTGCCGCTGGTAGATAAACCACTAATTCAGTATTCGGTTGAAGAGGCTATTAATTCAGGTATTGACCAAATTATTTTAGTAACAGCCCTGGGTAAGCGGGCTATTGAGGACTACTTTGACCGCTCCTTTGAGTTAGAATATGTTCTAGAGCAAAAAGGGGAGATTAAGCGGCTACAAGAGATACGGGAGCTGTCCAACCTGGTTAATGTCTGCTATATCAGGCAAAAGGAGCAATTAGGTCTTGGTCACGCCATCCTAACCGCTAAGGATATTGTTGGTGAAGAACCTTTCGCTGTCTTACTGCCAGATGATATTGTTGATAGTCAGGTGCCTGTCCTGAAGCAGATGGTTGAAGTCTATGAGCAGTATAAAACTAATATTGTCGCTGTTGAGCGTGTTAATAGCCAGGATACTAAGAAGTATGGCATCATTGAGCCCAAGAAGCTTTCAGGTAATATATACCAAGTTCTAAGTCTTACTGAAAAGCCTGAGCCAGCACAAGCACTGTCTAACCTGGCAGTAGTCGGCAGGTATATTCTTATGCCTCAGATATTTGATGTCCTGGAGGTTACTCCACCAGGTAAAAATCAAGAGATTCAGCTTACTGATGCCCTGCAGCTACTACTCAGGCAACAAACAGTACTGGCTTATGAATTTGAGGGGGTGCGCTATGACACTGGCACCCCTCTAGGCTGGCTGAAGGCAACAATAGCTTTGGCTCTAAAGCATCCTGACGTTGGGCAGGAACTAAGAGAGTATTTACGTCAACTTCTCTAAAGCCTCCCTCAGTTAACACACCCGGTGAGGAAATTATAATCAATCCTCTCATTGACAGCTAGTATGGCTTACACTACAATCGTATATGATTATGACTAGTGATGAAATCCGGGCAGCATTTTTAAGCTTCTTTAAACAAAAAGGGCACGAAATTATTCCTGGTTCTTCTTTGATACCTCAGGGTGACCCCACTTTACTACTTACCAGTGCTGGTATGGTACAGTTTAAGCCTTACTTCTTAGGCGAGGTCTTGCCACCTAGTCCCCGTTTGGCATCGTGTCAAAAGTGTTTTCGCACTACTGATATTGAATCGGTAGGTGACTCCAGCCATCTTACCTTTTTTGAGATGCTGGGCAACTTCAGCGTTGGTGACTACTTTAAGCAGGAAGCTATTAGCTGGGCGTGGGAATTTGTTACCCAGCGCTTGGGGCTTCCACCAGAGCGCCTGTGGATAACTATCTTCCTTGATGATGATGAGTCTTTCGGCTACTGGCGAGAGCTAGGCATCCCCGAGTCAAGGATACTGAGATTTGGCGAAAAGGATAACTTCTGGGGACCGGCCGGTAATGCCGGACCCTGTGGGCCGTGTAGTGAGATACACTACGACTTTGGGGAGGAATTTGGCTGCGGGAAGGCTTCTTGTGCCCCGGGCTGTGATTGCGGTCGTTTCTCTGAAATCTGGAACCTGGTGTTCACTCAATATAACCAGGACGAAGCCGGACAACGAACTTTATTACCCAAACCTAATATTGATACCGGTATGGGGTTAGAGAGAACCGCAGCCGTAGTCCAGGGTAAAAACTCTGTCTATGAGACTGACCTCTTCGCTCCTTTAATCGAATGTATATCTGAGTTAGCCGGAAAGAAATACGGCTCTGGTGATGATGGTGATAATGCTATGCGAATAATAGCTGAACATAGTCGAGGCATTGCCTTTCTTATTGGTGATGGGGTAATTCCCAGCAATGAAGGGCGAGGCTATGTGCTGCGCCGATTACTACGCCGTGCCGCACTCTTTGGCAGAAGGTTGGGACTGGATAAACCTTTCCTGTCAGAAACAGCTAAGATTACCATCAAACAAATGGAGCATATTTATCCTGAGTTAAGGCAAAGGCA
>JAIWFK010000165.1:0-2808 GCA_048631695.1 Calditrichales bacterium | reverse complement strand
ATTCGTATCTCTTTTTATATCACTCCCCCTCTCTTCTTGTCATTGCGAGCCGAAGGTCGCTAGACTGCGACTCTGTCCGACCTAGGCGGAGGTGAGGGTGATAATAAATCTCAATCTTCAGGCTATATTGACAAAGATATAAATCAGAACTAGGATTTGTGTTAGAGTATGTCTACCGAAATTGAGCATGGGGAAGTAAAATTATGGCCTTGTTAGACCTGTTGAAACACAGAAAAAGCATTAGGTGTTACCTAGATAGAGCTGTTGAGAGAGAAAAGATTATGATGTGCCTTGAGGCAGCAAGGGTTGCTCCTTCTGCCTGCAATTCACAGCCATGGAAATTCATAATCGTAGATGACAGGGAATTAAAGAATAAACTATGCGGCACCGCCTTTAGTGGAATATATTCGATGAACTCTTTTTGCAGAATGGCGCCAGTTATAGTCGCAGTCGTCTCCGAGAAGTCCAACTTCTTAGCTAGAATAGGCGGTATGTTCAGAGGTACAAAATATTACCTTATAGATATAGGGGTAGCTTGTGAACATTTTGTATTACAGGCCGAAGATTTGGGCCTTGGAACGTGCTGGATAGGCTGGTTTAATGAACGGGCTGTAAAAGCGATATTGAATGTCCCCCAGAATAAGAAGATAGACATCCTGATAGCTTTAGGTTATTACGACACGGAAAATGTATGTCCGGAACATGGTAGGAAGCCGATGGATAAAATCGCATCCTTTAATTCCTACTTTTGACCTTCCCATTTTGATATACGTAATGTAAACTCTCCAATTCTCCACGGCAGAGTGCCTGAGAGCCAAGAGCCAAATCTCCCTTACGAAGGATGATTAAATATCAAAGGCATCTAAGAGGGGTAAAACCGTCCTATATAGGTATTCACCAAAGGGGTTTAAAGGGCAAAGCCTCTCTTACATAACCAATGTTGAGGGTGTTTAAGAGGGGTCGACTGAGTCCGACCTAGGCGGAGGTGATGGTTGATAATAAATATCCATATAAATTCTCTAATTGGTAATAACCTAGCTTGATATTCAATATGAAGGAATTTTGCCTTAAGACTGTTATAGTGTAAACTATTATGATTATTCTTACCGAAGGGAGTGCTGATGCCAGGTGATTGGGTTAGTATAGCTGTATTAAGCGCCGCTGTCCTCGGAGCGGTCAACATTATTGATAGCCACCTCATTTCCAGACGAATGCCAAGCTTGCGGGCGTTCCTACTGCCGGTAGGATTGGTTATCTTGATTTTTAGTTTAGTATTCTTCTCCCTATTTCCCCTGCCTGAAGGAATTGGCACCTGGACGCTAATGGTGGCGTTAGCCTCTGGAGTGCTCCGAACTACAGCCATTGGCATCATGCTCTATACCTTGAAAAGGGAGGAGGTGTCTCGGGTTATACCAGTGGTCTACACCTATCCTATCTTCGTGGCTATTATAGCCGTTCTGCTTCTGGGAGAGACTCTCTGTTATCTGGAGTGGATAGCCATAATTACCGTGGTAGCTGGGGCAGTAATGGTCTCGGCTAGATGGGACTCAGGTAGTCCGACTACCTGGTTGGGTAGGTCTTTTTTACTTCTTGTCAGCTCCAGCCTGCTTATGGCGATGGCAGATGTAGCTGCCAAATATGCTCTAGCCTACATTTCCTTCGGTACTATGTACTGGATTACCGCGTTTAGTATGTCTGGGATTTTTCTGCTTATTTCAATACGCCCTCGTATTATCAAAGAGCTGGGCAATATGAAACAGCGGAAATCAGTCTTGACCTTAGTTGCTTCTAATGAAACCCTGGCAGTGGTGGGGGCAGTGCTGCTATTCTGGGCGATGGATAGGGGTCCGGTGTCTCTGGTCTCCACTATTGCCAGTAGCCGCCCCATATTTGTGGTTATATATGCTTTTATCCTCAGCCGTATCTCACCGATGTTTCTAGAGTGGCAGCCTGGCAAGGTAATGCTAGTGCTACGGTTCATCGCTGTTATTATGATTGTTGGCGGCATAGCTATTATCTATCTAACCTGAATTTAATTCTATTAGGTGGGTGGGGGTGATTTAGATATCAATATATGGGCTATAATTGACAATAGCTGAGTGATATAATTAGGTTAAGGGGTGAGTTATGCATGAAGCAATGCTCTATGAGAAGCTTCCGAATTCCAGAGTAAGGTGTAATATTTGCCAGTGGCGCTGCAAGATAGGTCCGGATAAGTTTGGAGTTTGCCGTGTGTATCAGAATAAAGATGGTGTCCTGTTTAGCCTGAACTATGCTCAAGCATCATCAGTAACCCCTGACCCTATTGAAAAGAAGCCCCTATTTCACTTCTTCCCCGGTAGCATAGCTCTCTCCCTGGGTAGCTGGGGGTGTAACTTTCATTGCCAGCACTGCCAGAATTGGCAAATTTCCTCTGCTGAGATGAGATTGCCGTGGCATGAGTCTCTAGAAATTCAGCCTCAAGAGGTAATAGAAATGGCTAAACAGTTCCCGGCAGAACAGGCTAAACACCGCCAGTCTGTAGGAATTGCCTGGACATATAATGAGCCCAGCATCTGGTTTGAATATACCTTTGACTCAGCCAAGCTGGCTAAGGAGAACAACCTGTATACCGTCTATGTGACCAATGGCTACCTGACCCCTGAGGCACTGGATACTATCGGACCCTACCTGGATTGCTGGCGAGTTGATATTAAGGGATTTTCCGACTCCTTTTACCGAGAGCTGGCTAAGGTAAGCCGCTGGCAGGGGATACTTGAGGTTACCAAACGGGCGAAAGAAAAGTGGAATATGCATGTTGAGGTAGTT
>JAIWFK010000164.1:0-2813 GCA_048631695.1 Calditrichales bacterium | reverse complement strand
AGTTCCTCGGTGCTTTAGTTGGCACTGGTGTCGGAGATGCGCTGGGGGCACCATTTGAGGGATGGCCCTGGGTTAAGCCTGAAGTAGTTGAAATAGTAACTGAGAGACGAAAGGTTTTAACTTATACCGATGATACCCATATGATGATTGGCGTGGCTGAATCCTTGATTAGGGTTGGTGGCTTCAATGGCGAAGACATGGCGCATACCCTCGTTTGGAATTATGAGCTTGAGCCGTTTCGTGGCTATGTACCGGGACCACCCCATATTTTCCGATTAATAAGGGCTGGTGCCGCTTGGGATGAAGTTGCTCAATGGTTATACCATGGCGGGTCTTATGGAAATGGTTCAGCCATGAGGAGCGCTCCGATTGGTGTGTTGTATCACCATAATCTGGTAATGCTAAGAGAGGTCGCCTATAAATCAAGCCAGACTACTCTTGTCTGCCGAAAGACCACATAGCCAGAAGGATCATAGCTGTGGCAAATAGTGACAGCACAGCAACATTATCCCAGATTGACATAGTATGCCCGAGTAGGTTGATGTCAAAAAGGGAGCCAGCCGATTCTCCCAGTATTACCTGGCGGATTGGGGCGATGCCATAGGTAACCGGGTTGAGCTTCACCAAGACATCCATCCAGGCAGGTAGCCCCTGCAGGGGAAAGAATGCCCCAGATAGGAAAACCATAGGAAACATCAACAGTGACATCACTCCATGAAACGCTACCATGGATCTAATGCGTGCCGCCAATACAATACCCAGTGAGCCCATGGAAACAGCCAGCAGTAGCATCAGTGGCAACACTGCCAGCACTGTCAATGCGGAAAGGGAGACGCCAATCAACGGTGCGAATAACAGGATGATGAGTCCTTGAAGGAGTGCAATAGTCGCTGAACCTAATGTCTTCCCCATGGCTACTGAGGCACGGCTGATTGGTGCCACCAACACTTCCTTCAGGAAGCCAACCTCTCTATCCCAGACCACGCCCACCCCAGCCGTAAACGAGCTCATAAGTGTTGTCATCCCAATAATGCCGGGGAAGAGGAATCGGGTGAAATCAACCCCAGGGGCAAGGTCGCCCATGCTAGCGCTGAGCCCGCTGCCAAACACAAATAGAAACAGTAGAGGGAGGGTTATAGAGCTAATTATGTGTACCCTATCACGCCCGAAAATAAGTATATCACGGTACCACATGGTGTAAACTCCGCTCAGATTATCCATCGCTCTCTCCTAATGCCGTGTGCGGCGGCCGTATTGACGAACGATTACCTGGAGTTCATCACTAACCGCCTCTTGCCGTATTTCCCGCCCAGTCAGCTTGAGAAAGACATCATCTAAGCTGGGGCGGCGTAGGCTGATACTCAGTATCTTGGTGCCAAATTCTCTGATGAAGGTAGGAAGGAATTCGTCTCCGTTGGCTACCTCAAAGGCAAGCCTATCGCTGTCACGTGTGGCCTCGATTCGGTAGCGAAGCCTGACCTCTTCAGCGGCTCTATCGTTATCAGCAGTTTTCATCGTGATTATATCCTTACCCACCATATTCTTAAGCCTCTCCGGGGTGTCTATAGCGACGAGCTTTCCGTAGTCAATGATAGCAATACGGTCTGCGTTTTCTGCCTCATCCATATAGTGAGTGGTCAGAAAAATAGTAGTCCCTTCACGCTGTCGCAGTTCAAGTATGTATTCCCATATGTGGTTGCGTGTTTGTGGGTCTAGCCCCAGCGTGGGCTCATCGAGGAATAGCACTTTGGGGTAGTGCAGTAGACCTCTGGCTAGCTCCAGGCGCCGTTTCATGCCTCCTGAATAGTTACGCACTTCACTGTTACGCCTGTCCCAGAGTTCCATCATCCTGAGCACCTGCTCAATCCGCTGTTGGCGAATTGAGGCAGGCACGTGGTACACCGAGGCGTGGAAGTTTAGGTTCTGTAACCCGGTGAGGCGCTCATCGAGGCTGGGGTCTTGAAAAACCAGCCCAATTGAATTACGCACTTGTCTCTGCTGGCGCACTACATCGAAACCATTAACACTGGCTCGCCCTGACGTTAGTTTCGACAGGGTACACAGGATATTGATAGTAGTAGTCTTTCCTGCCCCATTGGGACCTAAAAAACCAAAGATTTCTCCCCGTGCCACGCTGAAATTGATGTTATCTACCGCAACCAGTTCACCAAATCTTTTGACTAAGTTTTCCACTTTTATTATGTAATCGGTCATGTCTCTCCTAAAGGATAATACTGGTTAAAGATTAACTGTATAGGGACTCGCCCATGGGTATTCTGTAGCAGATACAAAGTTGCCCCTGTTATTATTGTAACATTTTAGGCTGGTTGTTGTTTAGGAGCAAGGTGAAATAGTGGTGACAAAATCATAGAACATTAACAAAGTTGTGACTAGTCTATTGACAAATCAATACTGCTCAGTTACTCTTTGATAAAATAGTCTCAGAAAATTTAAAAATAACCATAGAAAGGAGGAGAGGTATAACTAATCAACCGAACGGATACAATATTGGAACTTTAAAATGAAAATATTGGTAATATATTAAAGAAAGGAGGACAAGATATGAAGAAAAGAAGAGTGGGGAAAGCCTGGTTTATTGTGGTGGCACTAATTCTCGTCTCTATGTTGATACCGGCGTGTGCCGTGGAGGAAGATGGAGAAGAGCCGCCAACGCTCCCGGAGATAATAAAGAATCCTACTACCTTCATTTCGTGTGACATCGGGGGTGTTGACTCCCTTGACCCAGCCTCTGGCTATGACACGGCTAGCGGTGAGCAGACTCAAACTATTTATGACCCTCTCATTTTCTATGA
>JAIWFK010000163.1:0-2835 GCA_048631695.1 Calditrichales bacterium | reverse complement strand
CGGATCTCATAATCTCTTTACCCTATATCGGTCGACAAGCGAAATATACCTCATATTAGTTCCCGCAACTCATGCCGTTTCAAGAAACGGCCTCGCAACGCATGATCACCGATATTACCGGCGAGACCGACTTCTCTATTTTCCGTTCTGCCATCGCTGAAGGAGGAAAGATAAAGGGTATATGTGCTCCCGGCTGTGCTAGCTATACACGCCACCAGCTTGATGAATTAAATAAGCTGGTGCAGAATCTTGGTGCCAAAGGCTTAGTAACTATAATTCTAGGCGCTTCTGGTGGTAGTATAAACGATTTAACCCTTGAAATGGTGAAGTCGGTGGCAACCAAATTCCTAACCTTGGACCAGATTAAACAAATGGCAGAGCGTTTAGGGGCAAATATGGGAGACCTTTTGCTTATCATTGCTGGTAAACCTGAAATAGTTGTTATGGCGCTGGATGAACTGCGTCGTGAGATGGGATATCGGCTTAAGTTGGCTGACCCTGGCCTTTTCGCCTTTGCCTTCATTCAGAATTTCCCATTGCTGAGGTGGGACGAGGAGGCACGCCGATGGGATTCGGAGCATCATCCATTTACTGCCCCTCGGGATGAGGATATGCCGTTGCTGGATAACGCTCCGGGAAATGTGCGCGGCAGGCATTATGATGTGGTATGTAATGGGTATGAAATAGGCGGAGGCAGTATTAGGATTCACAACGCAGAGTTGCAGAGGAAAGTATTCAACCTATTGGGTTATAGTGATGGCGAGGCAGATTCTCGGTTCGGGCATATGCTTGAGGCTTTTGAGTATGGTGCTCCACCCCATGGTGGTATTGCCCTTGGTCTTGACCGCATTGTGATGCTGCTGGCCGGGGAGGAAACCATCAGGGAGGTAATTGCTTTTCCCAAGACTCAAGCTGCTATGGACTTGACCTTTAATGCCCCTTCGCCGGTTACCGAGGAGCAGTTGGCTGAGTTACACCTGCGTCTGCGGGAGGAGTCTTGAAAGTAACTAACGATAAAACAGAGAATAGTCAGCTATTTCTAACTATTGAGATGGAGCCTGCCGAGGTAGAGGATTCGTTAGAAGCTGCTTATCATCGTTTGGTTAAGAAGACTAATATCCCTGGTTTCCGTAAAGGAAAGACACCGCGGGATATACTAGAACGCCATATAGGTAAAGAAAGCCTCCTTGAGGAGGCGCTGAATAGTTTACTACCTCAAGCTTATGAAAAAGCGATTAAGGAGCAAGATATTGAGCCTATCGCTAAGGCTAATATTGAAATAACTCAAACTGACCCTGTAATATTTAAGGCGACGGTGCCGCTACCACCCACAATAAAGCTTGGCGATTACCATCACCTTCAAATTGCACCAGACTCGGTGGAAATAACTGATAATGATGTTAACGCCGAAATAGAACAGCTACGCCATCGGCAGGCTACCTGGGAGCCTGTAGAGCGTCCGGTAGACTTTAATGATTTAGTAGTTTTAGATATAGACAGTAATGTTGAAGGTAAGTCTTTTATAAACGAGAAAGGAATTCAGTATAACGTTGTTAATAACATATCTTATCCGGTGAAAGGGTTTGCTGAGCAGTTATCAGGGATGAGCCGGGATGAGGAGAAAGAATTCAAGCTGCAATTTCCCGTAGATTATCCCGGAGGTGAGCTAGCTGGGAAAGAGGCTTGGTTTAGAGTGAGAGTTTCCGAAATAAAGCAGGCGATACTGCCTGAGCTAGATGATGAATTTGCTAGAGAGATAAACCCTGATTGCGAAACACTAGACTCGCTCCGGGAGCAGGTTTCGAGTAGTTTAAGGCTCAAAGATGAGAGGATAGCCAGGATAGATTTTGAGAAACGGATAATTGAAGCTGTAGCTAAACAGGCGGAAGTTGAGTTTCCGCCCGTTTTGGTAGATATAGAAATCGACCAACTTCTAAGCGAAAGATTAAGGTATTTGCAACAGGAGGGCAGAAGTCTAGAGGAATATCTTAGTAGTAGAAATAAAACAGAGGAAGAGCTGCGGGAAGATTTACGTTCATTGGCGACAAAGAGGGTTACCCGTTCGCTGGTGCTGGGAAAGATTGCCGAGGAGGAAAAAATTGAGATTAGTGACGCTGAGATAGAGGCTGAGATTGAAGTTATGCTCGCTAGTGCCGCTGAGAGTAAGGATGAGTTACAGAGGTTGCTAAATACTCCACGGTCTCGTGAGTCAATTGAGCGATTATTGATGCCTCGAAAGACTATACAGCGACTGGTGGAAATAGCTGGGGGTTCAGCTACGAATATCAAGATAAAGGAGGAGTAGAGATGAATATCCAACCGATGAATGTTATACCGATGGTGATTGAGAGTGGAGCCAGAGGGGAGCGAGCCTTTGATATATACTCGCTTTTGCTAAGAGAGCGCATTATCATGTTGGGCATGCCTATTAATGACCAGGTGGCTAATGTTATTATTGCCCAGCTTCTCTATCTGGAGCGGGAGGACCCAGATAAGGACATAAGCCTCTACGTCCACTGTCCTGGAGGTATTATTAGCGCTGGTCTGGCTATTTATGATACTATGCAGCTTATACGACCTGATGTATCTACTATCTGCGTTGGGTTAGCTGCCAGTATGGGGACATTGCTCCTTTGTTCTGGAGCCAAGGGCAAACGCTATGCTTTACCTAACTCTACTATACACATGCACCAGGCGTTCGGCGGTGCTCAGGGGCAGGCAGCCGATATAGAAATTGCCGCCCGTGAGATTATGCGAATTCAAGAGATAATTCGAGGCATTATTGCTAAACACACTGGTCAACCACTAGAAAAAATAGTCCACGATACTGACCGT
>JAIWFK010000162.1:0-2842 GCA_048631695.1 Calditrichales bacterium | reverse complement strand
AGTAAGTTAAAAGCCTATTTTGTTGAGTCAGAGACAAAAAATAGGGATGAGAGCTATACGCATTAAACATGAGCGCTGTTGCTAAACCAGATTACACTCCAGACTCATCATGATATGGCTAGTTAGAGAAGTTTATAGATGTTGGTTGTCATCTCTCCTTATGGCTAAGTACCAGGCTGCGCTAGGTATTTGGCACCCCACCAGTATAACTTTCTTTGGCAAGTAATCATGATACGGTTCCAACTATGAACTGCCGGTCAAGTAAGTCGATATATGTATATTCAGGGGCCTTGGCTACATATCCTCTATTCAGAATTACTTTGATTGCCTCGTTAGCAGCCAAGATTGAAGCTAGCCCCACGCCTATACTGGTACTCGGTACTGGTCTTTCCCCAGCAATGATTTTCTGAACAGTATCATCTGTAAAAGGTGGGACATACGAAGGTATGACAGGCAAAATTCTGTCCAGAGGCACCCTTAGCTTTTCGGTATCGTTTAAGTCTACATTTGGCGGGAATTTATTGTACTCTTCTAGAGTAAACCCCTGGGGATCAAAAATCACCACCAGTGCTCCAAATCCTATGGCACTAGCGAAAAGATAATGTATTCCTCTGTATCGAGCCGCTCTCTGTAAAAGGATAGACTCCCTGAATAATCCAAAGTCCATTTCGTCAATGACTAAATTACAATCTCTGATAAAAAGACTGGCTTCATTCTCGTTTGTTATGCTGGTATTGCTGCAATATATCTGAGCCTGTGGATTGATGTCTCTGATTTGTGCAAATACCACTTCTGCCTTATTTTGACCTAAATTAAGCATGGAGGAACCAAACTGCCGGTTAAGGTTGCTCTCTTCAAAGGCTTCGGGGTCAGTAATCCTCAGTTGCCCCACGCCGAGTCTTATCAGTCTTTCCGCTAGCAAGCCGCCAACACCACCCATACCCGCAATGGCTACAGTCGATCTCCGAAGTCTATCCTGTTCTGATTCGGTAAAGAAACCTATATTTCTGCTAAAGATTGCCTGGTATCGACTTTCCATCGCCTCATCCCTGTCTTGGTCTAAGGATTATTCTACCGCCTGCCACATCATCTTGTAACCGAAGAAGTGCGGTCGTCAGCGATATTTGTACAATTCAATAACTGCCACTTTAAATAGCTGACCTTTTTTGTCAATAGTCCGAATGACTCATAACTATTATTACCGAAAATGGTTAAGCCATCTGTTGTTTCCTATTTATCTACAACCTCTTTAAGTATGTCAATCTCCCGCTGTAGCTTCCTCTGCTTTCGATACATACAAAACACATATCCGAAGACAAGTGCCCAGATAATAGTAAAAGCCGCAAAAAGAAAACCCATATTCTCCATAATTACTATCTTACTACTCCTCCTGCATATTTTTTAAGCGCTTGATGTCTGCCTCCAGGTTCTTCAGGTAAGTACTCTGAATGACCAGAAGAACATACAACACAGTGAAAGCAGCGATGCTCACCTGAAGCGTCAAGAGCATCGGTGATGTAAGACCACCTTCGAATACTATTGTCGTTGTATGTTGTGTTCGCCACATATTGACAGCCACGAAAACGATAGGCACGTCGATGAATCCTATAATGCCTATCACAGCAGCAAATCTAGCGCCTTGAGCCTGTGTGGTGGCATAGTTTCTCACCAAGAGATAGGCAATGTAAGTCAGCCAGAGAATAAGGGTCGCAGTCAAGCGCGCATCCCAGGTCCACCAGACTCCCCATACCGGCTTAGCCCATATAGGTCCAGTAATTAAGACCAAGGTAGTGAACATAACCCCAACCTCCGCCGACGCGTGGGCAACGGTGTCCCACTTTATGGCCCGTCTCCACAGATAGAGAATGCTAAACACAAAGACAACAAAAAATGCCAGGAAGCTGACCCAGGCTAATGGCACGTGGAAATAAAATATTCGCTGCACCACACCCGTATGTTTCTCAGTAGGTACATATATAAAGACCATATAGAGAGCGGCTATCATAAGGGCAAAGCCCAGCCCACAAAGGATATTATTCCTTAATGTACCTTTGCCATACATAGGTAAATCTCCTCTCCCGCCACAAATAACTCAGCTACTCTTCAATAACGAACGCAAAGACCAGCGATGCCACTACCAGATAGATGACATCAAAGGCTATTATTATCTGCAGCCATATTAGCATATCTCCCCAGGGTTTGCTTTCCAGTACCAGTCTGGTAGCCTCTACTGTAGCGATAATTACGGGAACAATAATAGGCAAGAAGAGAATGGGCAGCATAATATCCCGTGCCCTGGTATTTATGGCTAACGCCGAGAATAGTGTTCCTACTGAAGCAAAGCCTAAAGTTGTCAGCACAATAATGAGGGCAAGTCTGGGGACAAAGAGAGGTAGGTTTAACAGGATAAGGAATATTGGTGTGATGATGACGGCAACGGCCAACATGAAAGTGAAACTCCCTACCAATTTTCCCCAATAGATGATGGCAGGATCCACGGGACAGAGCATAAGCCCTTCCAAGCGTGAATTCTCCTTCTCCGTAGCAAAGATATTGTTTAGGCCAAGCACACCGGCGAAGGTTAAGGCTACCCATAAAATGCCCGGGGCAACCAGTCCTATTACCCCGGCTTCAGGTTCAAAGGCAAAGTTGAAAATTACCAGTACCAACACGGCGAATACTATCACTGATGTAACAGTCTCCTTGGTTCTGAGTTCCGATAGAACATCTTTCCAGAAGATGACAAAGACCTTGGCTAATAATCCCTTCATTCGCTTATCCCTGTGTAATGATTATAGATTCCAAGGAAATTCACCGTGTCTATCTCATGTTTTAATGCCTG
>JAIWFK010000161.1:0-2854 GCA_048631695.1 Calditrichales bacterium | reverse complement strand
CCGTCAGCACTGGGTACCAGTGCCTGGGTTAATACGGCGACCAGTAGAGATGCCAGCCGCATCTGAGCCAGGTAGCGCTCGTGGGGCGGGAACATATCTATTACTCTCTCTATTGCCTGGGGGGCGCTGGGGGCATGACCGGTAGTTAGTATCAGGTGACCGGTTTCAGCGATAGTCAGCACCGCGGCGGCTGTCTCTGGGTCCCTCATCTCACCTACCAGAATCACATCCGGGTCTTGCCTTAAGATATGCTTCAGGGCCTCGGCAAAGGATAGGGTGTCAGTGCCTAACTGGCGCTGGGTTATGGCACAGTTAAGGCTGGGGTGTAGGTATTCAATAGGGTCCTCGATAGTAACCAAATGGCGACTTTCATGAATATTCAAGTGGTTTATCATAGCGGCCAGGGTAGTGGTTTTACCACTGCCGGTAGGTCCGGTGACAATTACCAGCCCTCTCTGTTTTAAGGCAAGCTCCTTGCATATAGGCGGCAACTCCAGCTCATCTATGGTGGGGACTTTTGGTGGCAACAGACGCACTGCCAGGCTGATTGAGCCTCGCTGTTTGGCGGCATTACACCGCAGATGACCAACCTCAGGTAGGACATGGCTAAAATCAAGCTCGAGTTTCTGGCGGAATTCTTCCCTTTGCTCAAGGGTAGTTATACGGTTGAAAGCCTGGTTTATATCATCAGCAGTTAACGGAGTCATGCTATCTATCGCCTGCAGGGTGCCACAAATGCGCAGTAGCGGTGGGCTGGAGGCAACCAGGTGCAAATCAGAAGCACCCTTGGCTTTAGCTAAATATAGCAGTGCAAAAATATCCATATCTTTCCCTTTAACCCCACTTATTTGAGGATGAATGTAAATGCAAACACTTCCTCCTCACTCTTCGCAGTAATAGATGATATAATGACTGTAAAGTGTCTATCACAGCTTCTTAAATCTCTGGCGTATCGGAAAATATAATCCTCGCTTGATGTCGTGCCATTGACAGTTACTATATCACCGGTATGATTAACTTTAGTCAAATCAACCTTGGATGGCTTTAACTCGACAATCTTATGCAAATCTAAATCAACCACTTCACGACCCTCGGCTAGAGAAGTAAGCATATTACTAAAAGTGTTCATCTTGGCGGCTACCGGCCCCATCTGTATTTCTATTTGATTAATTTGCCCCTGCAATGTTGCTGTTTCACTGCGCTCCTGGGCAATGCGCTTCTCGATAGGTGCCAGTTGAGAACGCAATACCTCAATCCGAGCCATGCTGCTCCAAATAAGAAAAGCCATGAAGAGAAGTAAGATAATACCGGTGCCGATACCAGCCGGGACAAGGAATTGATTCACCCGCACCGGCTTGGGCTTATAAACCTCAGGCAGGGCATTTATATTAACTAAGGAAAGGCTCATCCCCCATTTCTCCGGGGAGAGCTCCTTAAGAGCCAGCCCTATATTGACCATCAATTCGTTGGGTATGAAGCCCTCAGGGGCTTCCAGGGGTGATGACAATGGTGATACTGGATAGCTCAACTGGCTAGCCAGGGATTGCCAGTTCTCCGGTACCTGGGCCAGGTCACCGCTGACAAATACCGGCATAGTTGAATCTATGGGCTTATCCTGATGGCTGGAGTTATAGAAGGCAACAGTTCTATTAAGCTCTTCAATAATGGTGGGTAGTTTTTCCGATAAAGATTCAGCCTCGCTGGGTAGGGCGAGCCTGCGGATTAACTGGGGAAACCTATCTACCATGACCATAATGTCAAGGTGGTCTAACCTTGCATTTACAATGATGCCCTGGGGCTCATCCAGGATTCGGCACAGGGCTAACGGAGCTAAGTCCATAATATGGAGTTCAATACCGGCCCGCTGTAGCGTCCTGATTAAGGCATCAGTTATATTGCGGGGGTAAGCGGCTAGAAAAATACGCCTTTCTCCCTCCGGGGCAGGAAGGAGCTGGTATGAAAGGTAGACCTCATCCAGGGGCATTGGAATCACTCTTCTGGCTTCATGCTTTACTGCCTCGGCTATCAAAGCTTCCGGCAATTCGGGCAGGGTTATCAAACGATATAAGGAATTGTGCCCGCTTAAACCAACGATGACATTAGCCGTGCTCGCCTTTTCCAGCTTAAATAGCTCTTTGACCCTATCCGCTACCTGGGCTTCGTCAAGGACAAGCCCCTGTTTGACCAGACCTGGCTCCAGTGGTAGGCTAGCCCACTTCTTAATCTGCTTGCCCTCAACTACCAGCAGGTTAACGGTATCATCTCTAATAAACAGGGTTGTAACTGTCTTAGCCATACTTATTCACCTCGATAGCCATAGATATCCATCCTGATACTAGCTAGTGGCTTCCCGCCTTCCCCAGGTTCAAGATTCTCCATCAGCACTATATTAATAGACGCGTTGACGAAGTTAGTTTCACTGGGTGAGTAGTCGCTGGTGGCTATTGTTTCAATGAACTTAAGTATATGAGCCACCGTACCCTCCACCTTTACTGTAAATGGGGCAATTGAGTAGATAATACCCTCTATCTCCGCATCGCGTGGCTCTGAAGCAGTGATGTTGGTTATTTGCACGTTGCAATCATCAGCAATGTCAAATAATACCTCATCGTATTCAATGCTCTCCACTGATTCAGGGAATTGTACTGTTACCTGGGCGAGAGATGATTTAGCTTGAGCCCAATCACTTTCCATTTGGGTCAGTTGGCTTTCCAGGTCATTCCTTTGCGAAATAATGGTGGGTAAGGTGGTTTGAGCCAGAGATAGCCTGTTGTCTAGCTCGTGCTGCTCCTGCGCCTTTTGAAAATAGAACCAACCAACGGCGCCGATGATAATAGCGGAAATGCCAATACCC
>JAIWFK010000160.1:0-2871 GCA_048631695.1 Calditrichales bacterium | reverse complement strand
ACTGGGCTTGCCAACTATGGAGTAAAGAGATGACGTAGTGCCGTTGGCGAAGAACCGCCACGCCATTATGCCTACCAGTAAGTTAATGGCAAAATTCTCCTCCTGGGCAAAGACCTTCCTGAATACAAAGTATAAAACCATGGCCAGTAGAAACGGGCTGAGGATAGACCAGATAAATCCGAGCGAGGTATTCTGATACCTGTTCTTCAGGTCGGTGATGGTCAGGTTCTTTATCAGCTCTCTATACTGCCACATCTTGTCTCCTAATAACCAGGGTTACTGCTGGACTCCCTGCCAGTCTATTGTGTACTAATATTATATCAAGATAATTACTTGGCTACGAACTTTCGTCTCTTTCTTTTGGAGCAACCCCTGTTTTTGGTAATATCTTTCCTCTAAACTGACCCAGCGACCGCCCCAGAAATTTGGAACCATCATATAGGATAGCATACGGCAGCCACTTCAAGTATCCATTACCTCGTAAGTATTTAAACATTTCACTCAGATGCTCTAAAGCTCTTCCCACTATTGACTTGTCTGACTTCAGTAACCCCCCGACTCCCTGGTTTAGTGAGGTTCCATAATCAAGACATATTCGGAATGCCGACCATAGACTGAAATCGTGGGCGTGATAGACTGCCGCATTCGGTTCGTAGACAATAGCATAGCCAGCAAATAGTATACGCCTGGCAAAATCCTTGTCCTCAGCCATAACTATATTTTCTGAAAACCTGAACTTTTGCCAGACATCCTTCTTTATTGCTGAATTGACATTGGATATAAACATTGTATCACGGTAACAGTCTGCGGATTTCTGCCAGCTATCCAGGGTCAACATTATCTTATATTGAGGGAAATTGTAAGCATAGAATGATTTCTCGGGAGGCTTGGTGGTCTGCCACGGAATTTGTCTGCCACAGACCATGGCAACATTCGAGTCGTTGAGATTGCCCACCAGTTTTTGGAGCCAATCATTATTGAGCGGCAATGCATCTTGAGTTATATATAATAGAATGCTTCCGCAGGATAGTTGAGCACCCAGATTCCTTGTCTTCCCGTGATGAAAGTCCTCTGGCTTTATCCGGGTTATCTTCACTGGAAATTCTTCGGCGGTACTAAGAGTATCATCGGTAGAGCCAGAATCTATTACCAGGACTTCGTATCCGCCATCGAACTTCTGCGAGAATATGCGCTCAAGCAAAGGCCTGAAATTACCTCCCGCATTCTTAGTTAGGATTATTATACTTACCATGGGTAAGTTATCCAATTTTTTTACTCCAATAATAGCTGTGCTGGCTTAGCCGCATTTTGAGAGATAAAGGCAAGTATTTTTCTTTCTTACCCAAGGAAACGCTAAAGAACTTAGCCAGATTATAAAGGAGTGCCTTCCTTTGCTCATTCCCAGTCCTCACTCATAATGAGATTTTCATCGAAAGGGATGACATTCCCAATGCCTTAATGATAGCTCTGGTAATTGTGATAGTCAACAAATGGCCAGGTGGCTTCTTCCAGCTCAGTGGGCATCTCATAAGCTAAGAGATTAATTTCTCGCTTATTAAGCAGGGCTTGCACTATTTTAAGCGATATGCGGTTTCTGGCTACAAGTCTAAATGTCAGGTACATACCTTATGCCTTGGTTATGATATAATGAGATATCTCGACAGGTTCCTAGGAAAGCAATATGACCATCTTCCCCACTTCTTAAATGTTAGATTCTGCCAGGGCAGGGAGCTCTATAAGCGACTGTTTAATCAGGTACGAAATGTGCAGGGGCTTACCCAACAGGCAGCTTCCTCTTCTTTTAAAGTGGAGGCAAACAATTGAGGGTTCTAGTTACTGGTGCCGCAGGATACATCGGTAGCATACTTACCGCTGAGCTCATCAGCAGTGGTTATGAGGTTATCGCTCTGGATAATCTAGAGCAGGGGCATCGCCAAGCTGTTGACACCCGAGCCATCTTTGTTAAGTGCGACTTGAGGGACCAGGGATGCCTTGAGGAAGTCATCGGCGTTCATCACCCCGAAGCCGTCATTCATTTAGCGGCGGTATCTAACATCGAGGAATCTTTCCGCGAGCCCGAAAGATACTTCAGGGTTAACATTGTATATGGTCTCCATCTCCTCAGTGCTATGCTGAGGCAGCGGGTGGATAAGATGGTGTTCTCCTCTACAGCGGCAGTGTACGGCGAACCAGTGGCATTAGCCATTAGCGAGGAGCACCCGAAGAAGGCTCTCAGTCCATACGGGGAATCCAAGCTCATATTTGAGAGATTGCTCCATTGGTATGCCCATGCTTATAGTATGAAATTTATCTCGCTACGCTACTTCAATGCTGCCGGTGCCACGGCGATTTTGGGGGAGGACCATCGCCCCGAGACTCACCTTATCCCCAACGTGCTCAAAGTGGCTTCGGGCCAGGAGGATAGAGTGACTATGTTCGGTAACAACTACGACACCCCGGATGGAAGCTGTGTCCGCGACTATATCCATGTTCTTGACATTGCCCGGGCACATATCCTTGCCCTAGAAGCTCTGGATGGCATAGGAAGTCAAACCTACAACTTGGGGAGTGGTAACGGGTATTCCGTCCTCGAAGTTGTGAAAACGGCTAAAGAGGTTACTGGGATTGAAATCCCGGTAACAGTTGTCAAGCGCCGCCGTGGTGACCCGGCTCAGCTAGTAGCGAACCCGGAAAAGATACAGAGAGAACTGGGCTGGCAGCGGCGGTATCCTGACCTGAAGGTGATTATCGCCTCAGCATGGGAGTGGCATAAAGCTCATCCCGACGGATATACTGAATAAGAGTACCCAGCTTCATTATTCGTAGACTACTGGAAACCCAGCCCAGTTTAAAAGCTCATCGCCACTGGAT
>JAIWFK010000159.1:0-2878 GCA_048631695.1 Calditrichales bacterium | reverse complement strand
TAGCCAGTCCTTTAGACTTTAATACCCTTGGGAAAAAAGGGATCAACGATTTGATAATACCACAGAAATAGTGTTATCTTTTTTATGTTGAGGCAAGCATGTCTGAGATTTATTTCATAGACGTTACCAATCGCGATGGCGTTCAAACTGCGCATCTTGGCCTATCTAAGCTGGAGAAGACCCTGATAAATATCTATCTCAATGAGATGGGCGTTTTTCAATCCGAATTTGGCTTCCCGACAACAAGGCACGAATCCCTTTACATACAAACCAATTTGGAACTGGCTGAGATGGGAGCCCTGTATCCTATCCGTTTGGAAGGATGGATAAGAGCCATTGTCGGTGATGTAGAGACAGCCTTTAAGCTGATACCTGGTATCAGGCATCTCAATCTCTCGATATCTACATCAGACCAGATGATTAAAGGTAAGTTCCAGGGGAGAAAGACAAGGGATGACATCATTAATGATATGGTCGAGGCAGTTGATGCCGCATGGGCTCTTGGCGCTGAGAGCGTAGGTGTCAATGCTGAAGATGCCTCAAGGACAGATCTGGATTTCCTAATCAAATTCGGACTTGCCGCCAAAGAACACAGGGCTGATAGATTGAGGTACTGTGATACCCTTGGTTATGATAACCCCTCCACTATCTATGAAACTATCAGGGCATTGGCTGAAAATGTCGGCATAGCTATTGAGACTCATTGCCATAATGACCTGGGGATGGCAGTAGCCAATTCGGTGGCTGGAGCCAAAGGAGCCATAGATGGTGGACAGGATGTTTATATCAATACTACCCTAAACGGTCTCGGGGAAAGGGCAGGGAATGCCGACCTAGTGGCGACCATTCTAGCTGTGACCAAATCAAAGGGGTTTGCTGATGAATATCAGTTAGGATATTCCATTGATTTATCTAAGGCATGGAAAGTAGCCAAGTTTGCCAGTTACGCCTTTGGGGTGCCGATTCCAATAAACCAGCCCGGCGTTGGCGCTAATGCCTTTGCTCATGAATCTGGTATACATGCTGACGGGGTATTAAAGGATCCGCATAACTATGAGTTATATAGTTATGAAGAGCTGGGTAGGGGTGAGCCAGAGTTCGTAGAAACTGGGAGAGAAATTTGCACCGGGGAGTATAGCGGCGTATCTGGCTTCAGCCATATAATGGGGAAGATAGAGGTATCGTTTAATAATAAAGAAGAGGCTAATGAAGTCTTGGAGCTGGTAAGATATGCGAATGTAGAGTCACAGAAACCACTCGTCGAAGATGAGTTGTTGTTTATAGCTAAGTATCCAAAGATTGCTAAGAAGCTCTTAACCCTTACTCCACTCGAGTAGTTGTATTTTAAAAACAACCAAGAGGCTGTCTTGAAAGGCAGCCTCTCTTTATTTAGTTTTAAATTTGCTGTTATAATGACTAGTGGGAAGAATTGAGTATGAGCAATGAACTGCCTGGCATGACCTTAAAAGCTATTGGTATTGTCCGAAGTGAAATTAACCAGCCATCAAGGCAGGACTGTAGAGAAATTGTCTCCGATATTATAATTCATAGTAGCTTGACCGAGGCTCTAGATAACCTGGATGATTTTTCTCATATCATAGTTCTCTACTGGATGCACCAAGTTCCTACTCTTGACCAGGTGCCGACCAAGATTCATCCCAGAGGTATTTATGAACTTCCTTTGGTGGGGCTTTTTGCTACCAGGGCACCATATAGACCGAACCCGCTGGGCATGGCAACGGTTAGATTGATGCATCGCCAAGGTAATATATTGAAGGTTAAAGGGCTTGATGCCGTTGATGGTACACCAGTAATTGATATTAAACCCTATATACCCGGATATGATTCGGTAGTTAATGCTGAAGTGCCACCATGGATAACCAAGCGGTAAACCAAATCCTAATTAACATGTACTACCACCTTATGGCTCGTTATGGACCGCAATACTGGTGGCCAGCGCAGGAGCCTTTTGAGATAATAGTAGGTGCCATCCTTACCCAATCAGCTGCCTGGCGTAATGTAGAGAAGGCTATAGCCAATCTAAAATCAGCTCAGGCACTATCACCGGAAACACTGCGCCGATTGAACCTCTCCGAAGTCGCTGGACTTATCTACCCTTGCGGTTACTATAACGCTAAGACACTGAAACTTAAGTCCTTGGCTCATTGGCTGGGGGAATACTATAATGATGACCTTAGTAAACTGTTTATCAATAATGCTGAGCATCTTCGCCAGCAGCTTCTTTCCGTCCATGGTATTGGTCAGGAGACAGCCGATTCTATAATACTATATGCTGCTAACAAGCCAATTTTTGTTATTGATGCTTATACCCGTCGTATTATTAACCGTATTGGTTTAGCCCCCGATAGTAATAGCTACGCTGCCTATCAAAACCTCTTTATGCATAATCTGCCGGCTGATACCCAGCTATTCAATGAATACCATGCCTTGCTGGTTTGCCTGGGTAAGAGTGTCTGCCGCACCAACCCCTTTTGCCATCAATGTTGCCTTAATAATATTTGCCAATTTAATATTAACATGCTCTGTTCAGGTAAATAGGCATCATTTATCAAAAGGTAAGTTTGAAGGGGCAGAGCCTCTTAAAAACTTGCATCTAGAGGTTAATTGTGGTAGACTATTTTAAATCGAAGGTTAATTAGTTAAGTGGGTTTCACCCCACTTTTTTATTGTGTGAGGGAATAATAGGATTGGAGGTCCTAATCTGAGATGAAGAGCGACTTTCTAATTGCTATCACCCAATTATCGGCTGAAAAAAATCTACCTAAAGAAGTAGTTGTTGAAGCGATAGAGGCAGCACTAGTATCAGCTTATAGGAAGAATAATTTTGCGGCTAACCAGAATATTTTAGTTAAGATTA
>JAIWFK010000158.1:0-2889 GCA_048631695.1 Calditrichales bacterium | reverse complement strand
ATAGCTGGCTGGTGTGACTAACTTGCCATCTATAACGAGAAAGATGTTCTCGCCACTCCCCTCAGAGACATAACCATCGGAGGTAAGGATAATTGCCTCGTCAAAGCCATGTTCAACGGCTTCCGTCTTAGCTAGGGCATTATTGATATAAAGTCCGGTAAGCTTAGCCCGCGGTACTTCCTTGGGACACCGCCAGGAAGAAACGCCACACCGCGCTTTATCCATATTTAAATATGGTCCCCAGGGGAAAGCAAAGACCAGGTAATCATACTCCAGGTCATGGAGGCGGACACCCATAGACTCAGCGCTTTTATAGGCAAGAGGTCTAATATACAAGTCTTCCTGAAAACCACATTTTCTAACTAAGTCAATTGTTATCTGACATAGCTCATCAATAGTATAGGATAGGTCAATTTTCAGCACATGACAGCCTCGATGCATTCGCTGATAGTGCTCTTTAAGACGGAAGAGATAAATTTGCTGTTTATCACTATTCCAGTTACCCCTGATGCCCTCAAAAACAGCAGTACCATAATGAAGGGAGCTGGTCATAATCCCTATCTTGGCTTCGGATAGGGGAACGAACTGCTTGTGAAAATAGGCATATGATAACATTTTTTAAAATCTCCTTTCTTAAATAGAGGTCTTCATTTAACCTTAACCTGAATTAGGATGTCTCCTGGCTGACCATTGGTTATATGACGATTATATCTTAGCGTTCCTGGAATTCTATAGTAATCTTTAACCATTGCTATTTCGCAGTCTTTACTATTGTTCCACTGCTGTTGGTTAAGTATAGCACATTGGTTACAAGAGTTTTAAGTCTCTGACATTTGCCTCGAAGGGAATGAAGTGCTCAAAGTGGCTGGTGTAAATCACTCTGTTTCTATTATGAACTGTTCAATTGCGGTAAAATATCTTTCCATGTCCACTGCTATTATGTTGTTGTGGTTTGCCCCATTGATGATTACCAATTGTTTTCTTATTGCGGCGGCATTTTTAAATAGTTCCCTCGCTTCACTAATAGGTATGAAGCTATCATATTCCCCATGAATCAAGAGGGTTGGCAGAGTAATAGAGCGCATCTTAGTGGCGTTAGGAAAAGTAGTATCCTTTATATCAAGAAAGTCAGTGGCAAAGCCAAGGTGGGTGAGCAAGCTCAATATGCTAGCGAGACCACTCTCTATAATTAAACCCTTCACTTGTTCCTGATAGTGAAACGCTAACTCGATGGCGCATATGCTACCTAGGGAACGACCCATTATAAAGATATCACCGGTGTACTTCTCCCGGCGCAGGATATCCAGAAAGGCTTTGAAAATATTGCTGGCATCATCGACCATATTGGTGAAGGTGGGAGTACCTCCACTTAAGCCATAGCCTCTATAATCTGTCACGAATAGGTTTATACCCCTTTGATTATAGATGGGGGCTATGTCATCGTAATCACTGGCAACCTCGCCATTGCCGTGGAAGAAGAGGATAGAGGGTGAGCTGTGGCTGTGAACATAGAAGCGACAGCAAATAGATACCTCATCTCCCATAGAAATGAAGTAATCGGTAGAATTAAGGGGACCTCTTCTAACCTCCTTCCGAGGATGAAAGGTAAACTGGAGAATATCAGGTTTATCCAACACGGAATAGTCGTTATAGTAGGACATTACCAACCCCTAGGGGATGAATATTTCTGGCGAACCCATAATATATCAGCTAAGAGGAACTAAGCAACTTACTTATTGTAGTAAAATATAGGATGTGCTAATATAAGCGCTGCTGTAAACTAAGTCTGAGGTGAATAATGCGTATAGAGAGCCTAAGATATACCGAACGCTTCGGGTCAGTCAGAATAAATGACCTGCAAAAGGTTCTGGAGTTAGACTCGGGGAGGAAGAGCGAGACCCCTCGTAAAGAAGAAATAGCTGTACATAAGATTGAAGACGAGGCAATTAAAGATATTGAGGGGAGGATGGCTATTGTCATCCCGATAAAGGACGAAAAGTTAAAGCTCTTTGAGGGGGTTATCAGCGGTATTCCTCATGATTGCCTGATAATAGTGGTATCTAACAGCCAGAGAAAGCGTGTGGATAGATTCAGGATGGAGCGGGATACCTTGGCACAATTCTGCCGTTTTACTCAGCGCCAAGCTCTTATCGTCCATCAGAAAGACCCACAACTAGCCCAGGGTCTAGCCCAGGCTGGATATGCTGATATGCTCGATAAGAAGGGAGTGGTAAGGGATGGAAAAAGTGAGGGAATGGTAATCGGTATCCTGCTGGCTATGCTAAACAAAAAAGAATATGTAGCCTTTATTGATAGTGATAACTATATCCCTGGGGCAGTATGGGAATATGTAAAAATTTATGCTGCTGGTTTTAACCTAGCCCAGTCGCCCTACGCCATGGTTAGGGTCCTGTGGCACTATAAACCTAAAATTTCACCAGAGATGTATTTTAGAAAGTGGGGACGGGTTTCCGAAATTACCAATAAATATATAAATGCCTTACTTTCAGACAAAACCGGATTTGAAACTGAGATTATAAAAACAGCCAATGCTGGAGAGCATGCTATGACTATAAAGCTGGCTGAAATCTTACCCTATGCTTCGGGATTTGCTGTTGAGCCGCAAGAGCTAATATCTATTTTTGAAGGCTTTGGCGGCATTTTACCAACTTCTAATCCGGTAGCAGCTAAACACGGGATAGAAATATTCCAGATAGAAACCAGGAACCCCCACCTTCATGAGGAAAGGGGCGGAATGCATTTAAAGCGGATGATATTACCCGTCTTATCTGTAATCTATCATAGTGTCCTCTGTAACTCAGAGATTAAGCAACAAATTTCAGAAAGACTGATAGACCAGGGAGCGCTACAACCTGAGGGGGAAATACC
>JAIWFK010000157.1:0-2894 GCA_048631695.1 Calditrichales bacterium | reverse complement strand
AAGATGCTTAAGCTATTAAAAGAAGAGCATCAAATCGTATTGGCCGGCGGACAATCAACACTAGATGGTAAAATATTCCGCATCGGTCACCTGGGCTGGGTAACTGAGAATGATATTGAAACCGTAATATCGGCACTAAAGGCGGCACTGCCACAAGCTGGATTTAAGAGTGCCAGCTAAACATGTGAATTATTCGTTTTTCTATACCAGAGCTTAATAGGTGAAAATAAACTAGCAATGGCCGAAGCACTCACTAGTTGGTCTTTGCGCTTACCCATCTTCTTTCTTTAATATTTCCTTAAGCTGGGTAGCTTCTGAAACAGTTAGAGTGCCTCTTGCCTAATTTCAGTAGGTAGAATTGGATTTACTAATGAAGCGCTATCTACAATACCACCAATTGTACCAAGTTCAGCTAGTGTCATTTCAACTCTCCTTACCTAATGTAGTGTAAAGTGTTATAATCAAGCAACAAAATATCAGTTAGTTGCTGCCTTGTACCTATAGACCGGGAAGCACTAACGATGATAAGAAGGAGGTAAAAATGAAGGTTTTAATTACCGACCCTATCTCTGAAGAAGGAATAGATATTCTGCGTAGCCATGCTCAGTTGGATTTTAAGTTAGGGATAAAGCCAGATGAACTCATATCCATAATTGGCGACTATGAGGCACTGATAGTGCGCAGTCAGACTAAGGTCTCAGCCCAGGTTATAGAAGCCGGGCAGAAGCTGGAGGTCATCGGCCGAGCCGGTGCTGGCATAGACAATATCGATGTGGAGGCAGCAACCCGACAAGGCATCATAGTAGTTAATGCTCCTACTGGCAATACCATCGCCGCCGCTGAGCATACCATTGCCCTTATGCTCTCCTTAGCCCGTCACATTCCTCAAGCTAATGCTGTGCTTAAATCAGGGGTGTGGCGACGAGGTGATTTTATGGGCATTGAAATTAGAAACAAAACATTGGGTATCATAGGCTTAGGCAATGTAGGTTCAGAGGTAGCCAGACGTGCTCTCGGTCTGGAAATGAAACTTATCGCTTATGACCCTTTCATTTCTGTTGATTATGCCCATAACCTGCAGGTGGAGCTCGTTTCCTTAGAGCAGTTACTCAAGGAATCAGACTTTATCACCCTCCACTTACCATTAACCGACTCCACTAAGGGACTAATCGGGGCTAAAGAGCTAGCGCTGGTTAAACCCAGTGTTCGTATCATTAACTGTGCCAGGGGCAAACTAACTGATGAAGAAGCACTGGCTACATCCGTAAAAGAGAAAAGGGTAGCTGGTGCCGCTATTGATGTATTCTCTACCGAACCAGTTACAGAGAGCGTCTTCTTTGAAGACGATAATATCATTGTTACCCCTCATTTAGGAGCTTCCACTACTGAAGCCCAAACTATGGCAGCTAGGGATATAGCCGAGCAGATTATTGATGTATTTAAGGGACAGCCAGCCAGATACTCAGTTAATGCTCCCTTCATTCCGACTGAAACTCTATCGGTTTTAGAACCCTTTATGAAGGTAGCTTCCACAGTAGGTAAGCTGGTCAGCCAGTTAGCTGAGGGGCAAACCAATACAATCCATATTAAATATGATGGTGAGATTTCTAACTACGATACTAATCCTCTCAAGGCAGCCGTTCTGGGAGGATTGCTTGAGAACGTAAGTGAGCAACGGGTTAACCTGGTCAATGCCAGCGTAGTCGCCGCTCAACGTGGTCTGACAGTAGTAGAACAAAAGGAAGCTACTTGCGAGAATTATGCCAGTCTTATCACTTTAAAAGTCACTACCAGCGACGGAACTACTACCGTCGCCGGCACCGTAATCCGTGGCGAATCACACATTGTCCGGATTAACGACTACTGGATTGATATTATACCTACCGGGGGTTACTTCCTGCTTAGTGACCACCAAGACCGTCCCGGGCTTATTGGAGCTGTAGGTAAGATAACTGGTGATGCCGATATAAATATTAGCTATATGCATCTAAGTCGACTCAAGCTTAGGGGACAAGCCCTAATGATACTCGCTTTAGATGAACCATTACTCGAAGAACAGCGCCAAAAAATTCTATCTATCCCAAATGTCTCCACTGCCAAACTGGTGAAACTGTAAGGGGAAGGTTGAATCGGCTTCGCATTCCTAATGATATTTATTAAGCGTAAGAGGGTTGTAGAAAAAAGAAATACACGCTTAATAAAATAACTGTTATATGTACCAGTGGCTTCATCCTGGTTGCTCTTTTAATTGCCGCCGATAATCTAGTATAGCACTACCCTACGATAAGGAGCTGGCTATGAACTTGTCAATTCAACTTGCCCCTAAGAATCAACACGGCTTATTGCTAGCTAACCCAGTGATGACAGCCTCCGGCACCTTCGGCTACGGCACAGAGTACCACCATATGTTTGATATTCAGAAGCTGGGGGCTATCGTTTGCAAAGGAACCACCCTTGAACCTAGAGATGGTAACCCTCAACCTCGACTGGCTGAGACATCTTCTGGCTTACTTAATTCAATCGGTTTACAGAATATGGGCGCTAACACCCTCATCGAAGAAAAGGCACCACTCTGGGCAAGCTGGCGGGTACCGGTTATTGTTAATATTGCTGGCGAAACCATTGACGACTACGCCAAGATAGCCAATAAGCTGGATGGAGTAGCCGGTATTAGTGCTATTGAAATAAACATCAGTTGCCCCAACGTTAAAGCTGGTGGTGCTGAATTCGGGGTAAACACCAAGTCAGCCGCCGTGGTAACCGCCGCTGTCAGAGCAGCCACCTCTCTGCCAGTATTGGTAAAGCTAACCCCAAACACCAGTGATATAGCCGAAGTAGCTATAGCTGTGGCTGACGCCGGAGCCGATGCCATAACCTTAATCAACACCCTTAAG
>JAIWFK010000156.1:0-2908 GCA_048631695.1 Calditrichales bacterium | reverse complement strand
ATTGCTGGAAATAGATGAATCCCAGGATGTCAGTAAGGAAAAATATACCAAGGAGTTCAAGCCGATGGGGGCTACCACTAATGTTACTACGGTTCACTACGGCACTACCTGGGATGACAGCACTCTGCTTGAGGAGATAAAACAGACTAACCTTGAACTGGAGAGAAACGATGGCATTAAGCGCCACTTTCACTACGACTGGCAGGAAGTAGCCAAATACAACACTGATTACCTGGCTTATGTTGAGGCGGAGAGGGAGCGTTTGGGGGAGAATCATCCCTTATTTCTTACTCAGTATTGTCTGGTACCCATCCACGGCGGTGGGGGTTACCTGAGTCTTCAGCACCGCTCCCAGTTACAGGGCAACCACTCCAGAAGGCACCAATCAGAGCCGGGTAAGACCTATATTGCTGGTATTGACCTGGCAGGAGAGGCAGAAGAAGAGGCAGGAGCTTATTTAAGAGCGGTGAAGCCACGCCAGGATTCTACGGTGGTTACTATCGGTGAGCTCGATTTCTCTATATGTGACCCTTCTCTGAAGGGGAAACAGCCCGGAGTTAAAGTTGTTGAGCACTATTGGTGGACAGGTAAAAGGCATACCGAACTTTATCCTCAGTTAATCGATATTCTTAAGAATGTCTGGCACTGCCGCAAGGTGGTGATTGACGCTACCGGGGTTGGTCAACCGGTGGCATCATTCCTCAGACAGTCAATGGGCTCAAGAGTCTCTCCCTTCGTGTTCACGGCCAGGTCAAAGTCGGAGTTGGGCTTCAGCCTGCTAGCGGCTATTAACTCAGGCAGGTTAAAAATGTATAACGGCGATGGCACAGATGAATGTCAGGAATTCTGGTTTGAGATGGAGAAGGCTAAGAGCCAGTATCGTCCCAGCCAGACGATGAATTTCTATGTTGACCCCTCACAGGGACACGATGATTTTCTGATGAGCCTGGCGCTGGTGGTGGAGGCAGCCAACCAGTATTTACCAAGGGGGGCAAAGGGGAGCGCACCATAAATGAAAAATACTATTACTAGGTATGCTCGCTAATAGCATTCAGCAGATAGCTTTCAGCAAATAGCTTTCCCCTCCCCCCGAGATTGATTCGTCCTTCCACAGAAGGACTCACAATGACAAGGGGATAAATGACTGGCAATGAGAAGGGCAAAACGGGGAGGGGATAAGGGGCCAACCAGTATTCACCACGCGGGGCCAATGGGAGCGCTTACTGAATAAGTCAGGGTAGTGAGGCTAATACCCAGCATTTCAAGGCTTTGTTACTACTGCACCCAGTGGGTTATTTGAGCGGGCTTCTGGCATTTTGTCTTGAAACCCTTAACTCACTTCTTCTTTAATAGGCTGTGCAATGTCTCTTCCAGTTGTTCTAATTTGTATGGTTTGGCAACAACACCGCTGAAACCATAATCCTTAAAGTCAGACATTATGGGGTCGGTGGAGTAACAGCTGGAAACAATTGCCTTAACGCCCGGGTCTAATTCAAGCATCTTCTTGATGACATCCTTACCCCCCATCCCACCGGGAACAGTTAAATCGAGAATAACTGCATCAAAGGGCCTTCCTGATTCTCTGGCTTTTCGGTAGTGCTCAATGGCTTCGGCACCATCAACGGTAAGTTCTACCTCATAGCCAACATTAGTCAACTCAGCCTCTAGAAGCTGGCGAATAATCTCTTCGTCGTCCATTACCAGGATTCTGCCTTTGCCGAGAAGAGCAGGTGGTACGGCGGCTTCCTTCTCTTTTTTAGGCATTGGCTTTTTAGAGGCAGGGAGATAGATGTGGAAGGTGGTGCCAACGGTCGGAGTAGATTCGGCAGTAATATAGCCATCGTGGTTTTTAATGATAGAGTAGGCAGTAGCCAATCCCAGCCCACCGCCTTTTTGCTTGGTGGTGAAATAGGGGTCGAATATCCTGGGCAAATACTCCTGGGGTATACCAACCCCGTGGTCGGCTATGGTTATCTCTACGTAATTTCCCTCAGGCAGTGGTAAAGTAGTTCTTGGTTTAACGACCCTATTCTTAGCTCCTATGTTGAGTATCCCACCTTCAGGCATGGACTCATCAGCATTGATGACCAGGTTAGTGATTACCTGATTTATCTGTCCTTCATCAGCTTCTACCGGCCAGATGTCATCTGGTAGTGAGAACTGGCACTTAGTATTGGAGCCTCTCAAGGCAAAGGTAGCTGAATCTGGTATCAATTTGGTAATAGAAACAATGGTCTTTATCGGTGCTCCACCTCGGGCGAAGGTCAGCAGTTGCTGGGTTAAATCCCTGGCTTGCAGTGATGCCTTTTCCGCATCCAGCAATCTATCCTCAGCCTGGCTTTTGGGTTCTACGTACCTCTTAGCCAGACCAATATTACCCATAATACCTGTCAGAAGATTATTGAAGTCGTGGGCGATACCTCCGGCAAGGGTGCCTACTGATTCAAGTTTCACGACTCTCTGACGCTCCTCCTCCATCTGCTTGCGCTCGGTGGTTTCCACCAACGAAAATACCAACCCATGGACCCTGTCTTGTGCATCTTTTACTGGAACGAGTGTCCAGTTCCAGTAAGTTACACCTCTCTCAGGCTGGTCTGGAAATTCGAAGGGTTTATCAAAGTATTCTACCGCCTTACCGGTATCTCTTACCTGTTTAAATATTGCCTGATTTTCTTCATACGGATAAAGGTTAAAGTGGTTCTTACCAATCATTTCTGCTGGTTTATACCTACATGTGTCAGCATAAGCTCTATTGACTCTAATGAAATTAAAATCAGTGTCGAGATAAACCAGCATAGCACCCGAATTTTCCATAATAATATTGAGTAATTCCCGTTCTCTATTTAATACTTCCGCAGCCTGCTTGCGCTCAGTGATGTCACGCATAACGCTAACGACTCCTGCAGGA
>JAIWFK010000155.1:0-2936 GCA_048631695.1 Calditrichales bacterium | reverse complement strand
GATACCACGACTATCAGCTACCGCCTTGACCTTGTTATAGAGTTCCTTTGATATCTTCACTACTTTGGCAGCCATTTCAGCTCCTTTCCTTTCTCTTAATATGCTCTTAGCAGGCTATCGTAGCATCTGGTATAACAATCTCTTGCATCCTGCAAGTCTCGTTACTTGCATAGAATTCACCACATAGCCTGCTATAACCGAACATAATATCGGGTTGCTATGCTGGTTACCCTTAATTTTAGGTTACCGCATTGGTTACCATTTGTCAATACAGTGAATCGACTAATAATTAATGTTACCGAAAGTGGTATTGTTGCCTCAAAAAATAGGTTACTAAAGGAGGGCAGGGTGACACGAGGCAGCATAAAGGAATACAACGAGGCAGTACAGTGGCGATATCTTCAGGCAAAGAAAAAGAAGAAGAGCCAGATATTGGACGAATTCATCAATGTTATAGGCTACCATCGCAAGGCAGCGATTCGGCTACTCCGCCGAGGAAATCAGCCGATGTCGAATAAAAAGCATGGGCGTCCTTGACAATATGGGGCTACTGTGGCTAGAGCGCTGAGGGTAGCCTGGGAAGCCACCGACCGCTTATGCTCCAAGCGCTTACATCCATTCCTGCCGGAACTAGTAAAGGTTCTGAGGAGATATGGTAACAGTACCATGAACACTGAGATTGAAGCTCAACTATGCCGAATTAGCCCAGCTATTATTCTATCTAAACTAGCTTACAGGTTTTTGCTATCCTCCTTTACTTACGGTTCTGAGATTGTGTGATAGTTTATTGGAAGTTGCCAAAGGTCGGAATTCATAACTGCTTTCTCAGAGTAATTCTATCACATAGGGGCATTTTGGAAGCTCTTTATGGTTTCGAGAAGAAAATCTTTAAGTCTGTCAAGCCCGGTTAGTTTCTTACCCATAATTGGCAGACCTATGTAATTGCTGAATTCCTCCATATCATTCTTGTACTCATCTAAGTCTTCTAGAGAGTCAAAGAGCATGATTCCCTTAAGCTTACTGAACTGTTTCTTTATATCTTCCGGGCTCCAGCCGTAAAAGATGGGATTGAATCGAGGATTCACTTTTAACTGTGATGGCATCCAGCCCGGAGACAGGTAAAAGTACTCGTTGTTTGGGTCGATTTCCGAAAGTTTCCCATGTCCACCGAGCAGGCAATCAATACAGTTCAAGGCATCAACCTTAACAACATTGTCGTACTTGCCGATTATCTCTTTCATCTGGGGATGACACCAATCACCATAGACAACGATTATTCCTCTCGAACTGTCTTTTGAACATTCTTTGATAGCTTGCTTCAGTTGTTTGCCTAATTCACCAAAGTCAGCGTGTAGACCTGCGTCTAGGAAGAACGGTTCAACGGGCAACTGACTGTCCGCAATCAGTTTTTCTACCTCCTTCCTTAAAATACCACAGCAGATTAGGTAAGGTTTCTTATAATCCATAGAGTCCTCCATAATTTCATTATACATAATATGAGTCTGTATAAATTAAAGGTGCAGTTCTATAACATCGCCGTCTTGCAAAATATGGTCTCTTTTTGCCATTATTCCATCGTGCTTTCCCGAACCCCACAGCCGGGCATATTTTAGCTTGGCTCGGAAATCCTTGTGGACTGATGTCGCCGCATCCTCTAGCCGGCTCCCCTTTTCCAGGATTATCGGGTCGTTAAAGTCTGGCTTCTGGCTTGGAGCCTTAGTGTAAACGCGAATAATATCAAGCACTTGATAGATTTCATGCTTCAGTTGTTCTAAACCTGACCCTTCTTTAGCTGAGATAGCCACCACTGGTAGTTGCTCTTTATATTTGTCCTTCAATGCTAGATAGTTGTCACTGGTATTATCAAGGTCTATCTTATTGCCGATAATTAGTGCCTTCTTTTCTCCAAGCTGTATTCTCATGTTTTCCAGTTGGGTGATGATGGCTTCAACCTGAGCTAACGGAGCATCGCTTAAATCGGCTACAATAAGCAGGGCGTCAGCTCGTCTGAGTATAGGTGGCAGCCACCACTCAATAGACTGGGCTACCAGGGGTGGGGTATCAATTAATTGTATTTGTATGTTCTCAAATTCCATCATCCCTGGAATAGCACTTCGAGTGGTATAAGGGTATTCAGCTACGGTTGGGAAAGCATTGGTAATGCTGGAAACAATCTGAGATTTGCCGGCATTAGGTAAGCCAACTATCACTACCTGGGCTGCTCCTTCTTTCTCAATAACCATTGACGCCCTCTGGGTAGCTGACTTCTTCTCTGCCGCCTGGGTTAGCTTGGCAATTCTTCCTCTTAATTCTGCCCTGAGATGGTCGGTTCCCTTGTGCTTGGGCATGATAGCCAGCATTTCTTCCAGGGCAGCTATCTTTTCCAAAGGGGCTTTAGCTAAGCGATAAGTCTTTTCCGCCTCAAAGTATTGTGGTGGTAAATTAGCTGGCATTTTCTCTTATAAATGCTCCTTTATTCTCTTAGCTAGGCTCTGGCTCATCCCTGTTGTTGCCTCTAACTCCTCTAGAGGAGCCTCTCGGATGGCTCGAACTGAACCAAACTGTTTGAGTAGAGCGCGTTTACGCTTGGGTCCGATACCAGGAATAGTATCAAGGGATGAGGCGAAGGTTTCCCTTTTACGAATTTTTTGGTGGTAGCCCAGAGCAAAGCGATGGGCTTCGTCCCTGAGGCGCTGTAGTAATTGAAGACCGTGGGAGCTGTGGGGTAAAACAATAGGTTGTGATGTGTGTAGTATAAAAATTTCCTCGTTTTCTTTAGCTAAACTAGCCATGGGCACAGAACCGACTCCAGCTTCACTTATTGCTGATAGGGCAGCGTTGAGCTGTCCCTTGCCGCCATCAATAAGGACGAGGTCAGGTAGAATTGCCCTGTTATCCTAAGCCGCGCCACTACTAGCTCGGATAAATCGCCGCTT
>JAIWFK010000154.1:0-2947 GCA_048631695.1 Calditrichales bacterium | reverse complement strand
CGTAACATGAGCCGCAAGCTCCCTGCTCTCCCACCGGGGTGACCTTGCCCTGGGTACGCCAGTCAAAACTGGCTGGCGGCAGAGACACATTCTCTGCTGATACTCCCTCGCTGGGCATTCTCTGCCCGGTCAAGTGAGACAGGTCCATTGGCGGTGGTATGCCACCTGTACCGTGCCCATTTATGATGGGCGGCGACTTAGCTGGCGCTGCCAGCTTCGGGGCTTCCTGTAGCTGAGGCTCTTGAGCCAAGCTGGGCAGAGCTTGAAATATTAGTCCCAGTATCAAGGCAAGTGTTACTATGGCTAAAATATACTTTTTCATCTCAAACTCCTAATCTATAAATTGTGTTACTAGTAGTCGCCCCTACACCTAATAAAAAATCAAGCATAACCGCTGTAGACTAACGATTTCGACGCCATTCTTTCATCTTCTCAACCTTCCGAAATTACACTACAGTATGTAATTCGCCTACGGTCATTTATTATCTCTATATGAGCAATATTGTGCTTTTTGTCCTGCTTTGTCAATACCTAAGATAGAGTCGCTCTCCTGTCCGTACCGAATGTAGTTGTGGCTTAAGACTGTTACCTAAATGCGCTCTTGTTGTGATTTAAGCCTGGTGCTAGAATAAATTGCTGATATTGGAGTAAATGCAGTGCGTAAACTGGGTGAAATAATCCTCAAAAGCAGGATTCCATTAATCATTATCATTCTAGCCATAACCTCAGTTTTTCTCCTCTTCATACCCCAGATTGAGATGAGGGACGATGAAACCGTTTGGTTCTCAGAAGACGACCCGGCATTGCTAAACTACCATAGATTTGAAGACCTTTTTGGCAGTGATGACTTCATACTTGTCGCCTATGAGTCTGCTGACCCATTCAGCAAGTCGGAAATAGCGTACCTCTCTGGTTTAACGGAAAAACTAGAACAGGTACCTTACATCGAAGAAGCGACCAGCCTGACTACAGTGGATGAAGTCGCCGGATTCGGTAGTGACCTGATAGTTAAGCCCTTGATAGAAGAGAAGGACGCCCCAAAGACTGAGGCGCAACGCTCAAGATTAGAGGCTAAGATAAGCTCTAATCCTTTTATTGACGGAACTTTAATCTCCGGGGATGGCAAAACTATGGGCATAATTCTGGAGCTAGGAGATGTAGGGCTTGATAGTGATATTACACAGGAGATTACCAATAGTATAGAGGAAATCCTGGCGAAGGAACGGGAGGTAACGGGCAGAGAATACTATTTTGGCGGTGGAATAATAAGTGATGGCAAAATGACTGAAGTAATGTTAAATGACATGCGCCTGTTCACTCCGCTATCGTTTGCCATTGCCGCGTTACTGCTCTTTGTGATATTTAGAAACTTGGCTTGCGTTATCTTCCCCCTGCTTTCCGTGTTCTTAAGCTTGTTATGGACATTCGGTCTCAAGGCGATGGTTGGCTCACCGGTAACTCCTGTCTCTTCTGCCCTCATCGCTTTGATAACGCTGATAGGAGTGGCCAGCTCAGTCCACCTTATTTCGCATTATCAGGTGGAATTATCTCGGGGTAAGGATAGAAAAGAAGCCATCCTTAGCACATATGGTCGAGCTGGTACGCCTTGTTTTTTCACTTCGCTTACCACGGCTGCAGGTTTTGGTTCCTTAGCTGTTAGCTCAATCCCGTTAGTAAGGAGTCTTGGCATATTTGCTAGCTTCGGCATAATGAGTGTATTTCTGCTCTCAATGATAATAGTTCCTATTGGGTTACAGGTAGCCAAGAGGTTGAAGAAAGCTGAGTCTAGAAGTGCCACAAGGTGGGAATCGATAGGAAGATTCAGTATAGCTAATTCCAAAATGTTGATTATCTTGGGCTTGCTGCTTTCTATAGTAATGGGACTGGGCAGCCTGAGCATTAGTACCGAAGCATCTATGCTGCAGTATTTTAAGCAGAATTCAACTATAAGACAATCGGCTGACTTTTTGGATGAAAAACTATCGGGTACATCCAGTATCGAGGTAGTCATCGTTGGTAATAGTGGCTCTTTTAAGAAGACAGAGGTTTTGAGAGAAATTGAGCACTTGCAAAGGTCGGTAGAGAACTATCCCGGTGTTAGCTGTTCGTTATCTATGGTTGATTATTTCAAATTAATAAATGGAACATTATCCGGACAAGGTTCGAGATACGCTGGCATTCCAGCAACAAAGCGTGAAGTTGATTGGGCTTTCCGTTTCTATGAACATTCCGAGGATACAGATATAGAGGATTATTATGTTGAGGGCTATTGGGATATAGCGAGTGTGTCTATAAGAACAAAGCAAATGGATGAGGAGCAGAGAGAAAAGCTGATTGAGGAAATAGAGGATTTTGCCAGTAAGAATCTTGAAGAATTTAAGGTGGTGATTACGGGATTTGATAGTTTGATTTGGAAAATAACTAATGATATAGTAAAGACCCAGGTCCAGGGGCTTGGACTGGCGTTGCTGGTGATACTTGGGTTGATGGCGGTTTTATTTGGGCCCCGGGGGGGAGTGGCAAGTATCTTGCCAAATATCCTTCCCATAGCCTTTGTGTTTGGCTTGATGGGCTACGCCGGTTTTAAGTTTAATGTCGCCACGATAACCATTGCCTCTATCGCCATAGGTCTAGTGGTTGATGATACTATCCATTATTTCTCCCATTTCAGGAAAAATTTTATGGAGACAGGTAATAGGGAACAGGCTACGATAAACGCTCTGCAGGATGTGGGCGGGGCATTGTGTTTTACTACATTGATACTCACCTTAGCCTTTGGAATCTTCCTATTTTCCGAGGGTGCTTTCTTTGTTGATTTTGTGCGTGGTAAAGCACTCGTATGGATCTTCCTGCTGTTCGCGATCATCTCTTTTGTCATTGGCAGTTGGACGGGTGTGCGCAGCCTGTTGGGGATCATGGTTGGGATGGGTGTGATAATTTTATACAT
>JAIWFK010000153.1:0-2992 GCA_048631695.1 Calditrichales bacterium | reverse complement strand
AAAGAATGCCTAAATCATCTTTATCAACCCCCTATACCCCCCAATCTTGGGGGATTTTTATAGCTGGGGGACACCCCTAGACCTCCGGGCTGTTAGGTTGAAACGAGCTTGGTCTCAAAGCGGTACTTTCCCTTTGCATTCAGGATAGCGGGTGCATACATGGAAACTACTACCGGTATTTGGGCCGCTCTTTGACGTTTTTATAACTGTGGTAGATCCGCACTTTGGACATCTAATATCCCCTGTCATTACCGCAACTCGTTTTCGGCTGCGCAGACTATCCGCCAGGCTGTAAATCACTGGAATAACTATCAGGGTTAAAAGTGTTGAAGTAAACAGTCCACCGATAACCACTACAGCTAGCTCTGCAGCAATAAAAGTGCCCGCTCCGACTCCAACAGCCAGTGGTATCATAGCTATCATCGTGGTTATGGCCGTCATCAGGATCGGCCGCAGCCTTGTTTGTCCTCCCTCGATCAAAGCGTCATAGGTACTCATTCCGCTTTTGCGCAGTTGAACTACCAAAGCGATGAGGACTATGGCATTGGTGAGCACGATCCCTATAAGCATCAGAATGCCCATCATCCCGGACATACCAAGTGTGTACCCTGAAATCAGCAGTGCCAGAATGGCGCCAATAGACGCCAGCGGCAGGCTGACCATAATAATAAGGGGATTGAATACTGAGCGCATAGAAATGACGAGTATGAGGAAGGCAATAAATGACGCGGCAATTATAGCGATGCCCATACTGGAGAAGCCTTCAGCCATCTCCTCGAACATTCCACCCATCTTAACATCTACGCCCTCCAAACCGGGTGTAGCCAGCACATCATCGACTATATCGTTAACCTCGCGGTTTACAGCACCGGCGTCCTTCTCATCTACTGTACCAGTGATACTGGCCGATACCTGTCGGTCATAGTGGCTGATATGGGTGGGAGTCAATGGCAGTCCTACATCCGCGATAGCACCTAAACTTCCGAATACCGGATAGCCCATAGGTAATGACTCCGTCAAGCCTTCAGGATCATCTGCAATATACAGATCCTGTGAGATACCCTTTAGCGTAATGCCATAGCTCTCACCATCTATGCTTACCAGAACATCGTCAGAGCTAGTCCCCGCTCTTAGGAGATATGTCTCTTGATGTGCTGCTTCCTTTTGAGCATCACTCAGCCCCATAGCACTCATTTTATCGGGATCTAACTCGATATCGAGTATAGGCACAACCAAAGTGAGCTGGGTCTCGAGATTAGATATACCTTCGACTTCTAACAGCCTTTCATAAAGCAATTCAGCGGCGTGGTTAACCTCATCACGGTTTTCACCTACAACCTGTAGGTTGACGCCCCCCCCCATAAAACCGGCGTCCGACTCTTCGCTGGTGAGGACTTTGACAAAATCGAAGCCCATTGAATCTCTCAAGTCATCGAGGCTCTTATCTAAAGCATCCCTTTCCTTTTTCATATCAGTGTCGGCTTCCAGCATGATAGTTATCTCAGCGGTGTTGTCTCCACCACCTGATATCGTGCTGATAACACCAAAAAGTGATGACGATGTACCTATTGTTGACCAGTAGTACTGCATATTTTGTACCTCGTCAACAACAACTGATTCAACCTCTATGGTAATATCTCTAGTTTCATTAAGATCAGTCCCTGGAGGCAATTCGATCTGTACCACCAGCATCGGCTCGCTCATATGACCCAAGAATGAAGTACCGATCAAAGGGATCAGCATAATACTGCCGATAAAGAGAATGACGGTGATAGCTAGTACGATAGCTCGGTGGCCCAGAGACCATTTAAGCACTGACACATACCATCTCTGATACCAGGTTTGTCCAGATTGGGCCTTCTTTTCTTGTTTCCCATTGCTTTTTTTACCAACGAACCACTTGGAGAAAGCGGGTACCACTATAAGTGCGACTAGCAAGGAGGCTATCAACGCAAAAGTTATAGTGAGAGCAAACGGAACGAAGAGCTCTCCCACGATACCGCCTACAAACACTAGCGGCAAGAAAATGGCCACAGTTGCCAGTGTAGCGGAAGTGAGGGGTGCTGCCACCTCTTTGGCACCACCAATTGCAGCTTCCTGCCAGCCTTCCCCAGCCTTTATACGGCGATATATAACCTCAGTGACCACTATGCTGTTATCAATTAGACGACCAACGGCAATTGCCATAGCACTTAGAGTCAAAAGATTGATGGTTATGTTGGAAAAGTACATCACCAGAAAACCGATCAATACGCTCACCGGAATGGACAATGAGGTAACTAGAGAAGCTCGGAATGCCCTCAGAAAGAAAAAGACAACGACTATCGCCAAGATGAAGCCAAGAATCGCCATTTGCAGCAACTGGTTAACGCTATCCTCAATGAACTCTGACTGGTCAAGAAGTGGCACAACTGTAATATCTCCGTTGAGACCAGCCTCAATATCACGGGCCTTTTCCATTACTGCATTTGCTGTGTCGACGGTGTTTGCATCAGCGTATTTCATAACATTGATGGTTACGCTCGACTCTCCGTTTGTTCGAGCGATAACCGTGTTTGGAGATGGCCCCGGCTCCACACTGGCAATATTACCCAGAACTATATTTCCCACACCCATAGGCGCATTCTTGATAGCTTCCAGTGAGTCGTATTGACCATCCAATAAGGATGTGATCTGATACACAGAAATATCCGATGCTACCAACTGCTGTGGATCAGGGAAGATGATAATCCTCTCCTTAGCACCACCCTCAACTTCCGCAGTGTATACTCCCTCAATTTGTGTAAGAAACGGAATGAATTCATCCTCTGCAATACTCTTTAGCTCGTACGGGGAGTAGTCACCACTAAGGCTCAGAATTACGACAGGCATCTGATTGGGATCGAGGGGGATAACTTGAGGATTATCCTCCATTTGTCCTACTGCATCAGGAAGACTAATACCATCAATCGCTTCCTCTATGACTCTATTCGTGTCCCCCATATTGGTGCCA